>NZ_BJKN01000003.1:0-13095 GCF_006538365.1 Moorella sp. E308F
AAAAAGAAGCATGTGATGTGGTTATAGGTATGGGTGGCGGTAGCGTCATGGATGCCTCAAAAGTAATTGCAGCCTCAGTCCTTTATGAAGGACATCCCAGGGATATGCTTGTGCGGGCAGGAAAAGCGCCCAGACTTCCAGAGCGAGCTCTTCCCATTATCACTGTACCTACCCTGGCGGCAACTGGCTCGGAAATGAACAACGGTGCGGTGATCACGATTGACGATGAAGGAGAAAAGATAAAAACATTCGTTCAAGCCGAGGTTCTCTATCCTCGTGTGGCAGTGGTGGAACCTGAACTTACGGTGACAGTACCCAAGAATCACACAGCTTTTGGGGTGTGCGACATAATAACCCATGTGACCGAGGGTTATTTTAACGGTATAGACGGGACTCCTCTTCAGGACAGATTTGCCGAGGGAGTGATCCTTACTGTCTTGGAATGGGGACCAAAGGCGGTTAGCGATGGAAGTGACCTGGAAGCGCGCACTCAGGTGCAGTGGGCGTCGATAGTTGCCCTGAACGGCTGGGTACAGGCAGGCGTAAACATGGTGGCTCCGGTGCATATGATCGAGCACACACTTTCCGCACTCTACGATATCCCCCATGGAGCAGGGTTAGCAGTCGTGAACCCGGCTTGGATGCGCTTTGCTGCGAGGGTCCGTCCCGAACGTTTTGCCCAATTTGCTCAACGTATCTTCGGTCTTTCGGTAACAGGTAAAGATAGCTTGAGCCTGGCTATGGAAGGTATTAACAGGTTTGAAGAGTTTTTGCGTTCCATAGGTTGTCCCACGCGCCTGTCGGAATTGGGCATTGGAGAAATTACCGAGGAAATGCTTTTCCGTTATGCAGAAGAGACCCTGAAAGTGCTTCGGGATGAAGAAGGAAGGCTTCCAGGTCGTCCCCCGCTGCGAAAGGAAGATATTGTAGAAATACTGCGTATGGCAATGTAATTTAAGAGAGGTGAGAGAATGGATCTGGATGCAAGATTGGGAAAGACCTATAGAAAGCTCTATTTTTAGCATCAAGCAGATTATTTTCAATCACCCTTTAAATATATTGCTTTTTATCTATTTAGTGATATGATAAAAATCTAAAACACAGGGGGTATTAAAGATGATGAAGTTTGAGTACTACAACCCGACGAGGTTGATTTTCGGTGTTGGATCTCTGGAAAGGCTTGGGGAAGTGATAAGTAAGTATGGTAAAAAAGCGTTGCTCGTCATCGGTAAAGGAAGTGTGAAAAGAACGGGCATATTCGACAGAGCCGTTTCAAGTTTAGAAAGAGCAGGAGTTGAAGTAGTGGAATTTTTAGGGGTTGAGCCAAACCCTAGGCTCTCGACAGTCATTAGAGGAGCAGAGGTGGCTAAGGAAGAAGGCTGTGATGTGGTTATAGGAATGGGCGGTGGAAGTGTGATGGATGCTGCAAAGGTTACTGCGGCAGCCATTTTTTACGAAGGAGATCTGAGGGGCATGTTCAGGCAAGGTGGGAAGATAAAAAGACCTCCTGAAAAAGCGCTTCCAATTATTACCATTCCCACTTTAGCAGCCACTGGTTCTGAAATGAATTGCTTCGCAGCAATAACCCTAGACGAGGAAAAAACAAAAACAGTAACATGGGCTGAAGTTCTCTATCCTCGTGTCGCAATTGCAGATCCTGAGCTTACAATAACCGTTCCTAAAAATTACACAGCCTACGGGATTGTTGATATAATAACTCACGTGAGTGAGCCCTATTTCAACAGCATGAGTGGAAAAACACCCATTCAGAAAAGATTTACGGAGGGGCTAATTCTTACGATCTTAGAATGGGGGCCTAAGGCTGTAGCAAACGGACAAGATTTGGAAGCGAGAACACAGATTCAGTGGGCTTCAATCGTTGCTTTAAATGGTTGGGTACAGGTTGGAACTAACCCAGCTTATCCAGTCCATTGGATCGAAGATATGCTTTCCGGACTTTATGATGTTCCACATGGAGCAGGATTGGCAGCGATAAATCCGGCGTGGATGCGCTTTGCAGCAAAGCACAACCCGGAGCGCTTCGCTCAGTTTGCACAGCGTATATTTAAAGTGTCTGCAGAAGGAAGGGATACACTCGAAGTTGCCATGGAAGGCATCGACAGGTTTGAGGAATTCCTACGCTCGATTGGATGTCCAACACGTTTATCTGAGCTAGGAATTGGAGAAATCACAGAAGATATGCTCCGGCACTGGGCTGACAAGACCCTTGAGGTTTTCGGTTATGAAGCTGGAAGGCTTCCAGGTAAGCCCCCATTGAGCAAGGAAGATATTGTGGAAATACTACGCATGGCAATGTAATTTGAGACCCGCGGTAAAATGTCAAGACCCTGAACTGGAAATTTTAATGTCTCAAAATGTAAAAAAGGCAATAAAAAACCAAGCCGGCAAACCGAGACAATAATTGCCAGCACAAACACTAAAAGTAAACTTTAAAGAAAGTTTAACCCAACCTCCTTTGGCGGTAGATTTGGCCCTCACTCAGCAGCGTGAAGACCATGCGCACGAGTTTGCGGGCAGACAAGACCAGGGCACGTTTATGGTGATGATGCCTGGCTTCGGTAAATTTCTTGCGGTAGAACGCGGCGTATTCCGGCTCCCGCACCCGGACGGAATTAGCCGCTTCAATGAGGTAGTACCGTAAGTAATAATTACCGGACCTGGTGAGGGGGAGATCCTCGGCAGTAAACCTGCTGGACTGATGCTGCCGCCAGGTCAGGCCCGCGAATTTAGCAAGGGCATTGTGGTTCTTAAACCTGGAGATGTCACCAATTTCGGCTACAATGCCGGCAGAGTAAACTGGCCCGATACCAGGAACAGTATCTAACGTTTGGGGAATGGCTTTAAGTTCTTTAGCAATGACCTGGTCGATTTTCTTCTGCTGGGTTTCAAAGAAGCGGATGGTTTCCAGGGACATGGCCAGGGTAACATCAACAGCATCCCGCATTTTAGGGTTTAAACGGTAGGAACTGCGGGCCGCCTGTTTAATAACTCTGGCCATCTCCGGGACATCCTTCAAGCGGTTATTACCGTGCTCAAGCATCATATCGACCAGTTCTTCCACCGGCATATTAGCAATTTCATCAGGGGTGAGGTTGCCAACGACGGCCCGGGAGGCCTGCCCGAACAAATCGGAGAAGGGGCACTCCTTCTGGTAGGTAGAGAACTTAAGGAATATCAGATTGAGGGCCCTATTCTTCTCACGAGTGAGGTTACTGACCAGGTGATAGCGAAACCGGGTAAGCCGTTGCAAAGGAGCATAGGTCATATCAGGAGGGGGTGTTGGACGTACCCGTCCAAACCGCAAGCAATCAGCAATAACCCGGGCATCCAAGGAATCGGTCTTAGCCATATCCGGGTAGATACGCTTAAAACCATCAATTACCTTAGGGTTAATCACCGCTATTTCAGTAGCAAAAGCCGAGAGTTCAGGAGCCTCATGCAGGGCCTGGGAAAGGTGCCACCAATACAGGTTAGTAGCTTCCATGCCAATCTTAACCTTATCAGCATTAAGTAACTCAGCTTCCGCAACAATCCTTTCCACAAGCCTTTCGGCCCCGGGGAGGTCGTTGGAAACGTTGAAACTACAGACATCTTTACCGGTATCGTCGAGGATGCGGACCACATTGGTGTCGGACCCTATATCGATACCGACAAAAAGGGTTTTACCCATAGCAAAAACACCTCCTTTCCCGGGGAAATAGCAAACCAAAATTGGGGTATCCCTGGGAACCTGACGTAACAGCAACCTTGCTGATGAGCACTAACCCTTAAGAGACTGGTGCGTAGCTCCTTGCTGAAGGGAGAACCTCTAAAGGGCGTGCGACCCGCGCGTAAGCGGTTGCCGTCAGGCCCGGGGAGCAGTCTCAAAAAGCACTTGAAAGTGCAGGAGGGAGAAAACTGCCCCGCCACGGTTCTACCGTGATTGTCCCAAAGGATACCTCAAAGGTCAAACACTTTTTATGACAAAATAAATGACCAACTGGAAATTTAACCGTTGGTCATATCATACAAGGGAGGTGAGAGAATGGATCTGGATGCAAGATTGGGAAAGACCTATAGAAAGCTCTATACTTCAACCACTATCGTTACGGTAAACGTGAACGGGAAACTGAATGGGCTCACAGTAGCGTGGGTGACGAGAGTCTCCCGGCAACCTTCCATGATAGCTATCTCTATAGAGAAAACGCGATACACGAGAGAACTCCTCGACAAAACGGATTCCTTCGCCGTTTGTGTGCTCGGAAAAGAAGCAAAGGAAGTGGCAGAGTACTTCGGTAGCGTCTCTGGTAGAACAACTGACAAATTCAAAAAGTATTCCTACACGATGAGCGAGGGGAACCTTCCTATCCCAGAAGGAACCATAGCGTACTTTGAGTGTGATAAAACCAGCAGCTTCGAGGCAGGGAGTCACATCATCTACGTGGGAACAGTCAGAAGAGAAAAGCTTTTAAGGGACGAACCACCTCTTCTGTTTGGAGAGCACCGCTTGATCTGAAAGGAGCAGCAGGAGTCAAACAAAAAATTAAAACAGGAGGGTCTTTCATGCCTGATTTCATGCTTGAACTGGCGAAAGGAAGGCGCTCCATTCGAAAATATACGGAAGAACCCATTGCTGAGGAAACCCTTGATGCGATTTTGAAAACAGCTCTTTTGGCTCCGTCTTCATGGGGAGAGAAAGTGGTGGAGTTTGTTGTTGTGGAAGACAAAGAAGTCCTGCGGGATTTGGCGCGGTGCAAGAGAATCGGTGCACTTTCAGTTAGAGATGCGACTGTTGCGGTAGTTGTCATTGTTGATCGTGACAGGTCCAAGCTGTGGATTGAGGACGGGGCGGTGGCAGCGACCTATTTGCTGCTTGCCGCTGAATATCACGGTATCGGAGCTTGCTGGAACCACATACGCGGCCGCGAAGGCCAAAATGCGTCTTCGGAAAAAGAAATTCAAAAACTCCTTGGGATTCCGGAAAAATACGGTGTTCTTTGTGTCGTTGCCATGGGCCATAAGGACGAAAATAAGGCTGCATACACGGATGCCGACATTCCCTTACAAAATATCCATCGTGGAACATTCCATAGTGTGACATCACAAAGAAGAAACCATAAGTAACAACATTATACGAAACAGCATCATTGAACTACAACTTGGTTGCAGTTGGGGGCTTTCACTCATTTGCGGGGAATTTAGGGGCAGAAAGGCAGGTTTGCTATGATCGGCATTATAAATACCAGTATGGAGGAGTGAATTAATAATGCAAAAGGTAGTTCTGAACAATGGTGTTGAGATGCCTATACTGGGCTTCGGCGTTTATCAAATTACCGACCTAACGCAGTGTGAACAGTGTGTTTATGATGCAATAATGGTTGGTTATCGTTTAATCGATACTGCAGCCGCCTATATGAATGAAGAAGCGGTTGGCAAGGCTATTAAGAGGGCAATCGAGGAAGGTATAGTAAAAAGAGAAGAACTATTTATTACTACAAAACTTTGGATACAAGACGCGGGCTATGAGACGACCAAGAAAGCATTTGAAAAATCGCTTAAAAGGCTTCAGCTTGACTATATCGACCTTTACTTGATTCATCAACCGTTTGGCGATGTGCATTGTGCTTGGCGGGCTATGGAGGAGCTTTATCGTGAAGGATTAGTCAGGGCAATTGGACTCAGTAACTTCCAACCAGACCGTTTGATGGATTTAATAGTTCACCACGAGGTGGTTCCTGCTGTGAATCAAATTGAAATACACCCCTTCTACCAGCAAACAGAAAGCATCGAGTTCATGAAGAAATGCAATGTCCAGCCAGAAGCCTGGGGTCCTTTTGCAGAAGGCAGGAACAACATCTTTCAGAATGAAGTTTTGGTATCTATAGCCAAAAAGTACAATAAAACGGTTGCCCAGGTGATTTTGCGCTGGCTGGTTCAAAGAAGGATAGTCACAATACCGAAAACTGTGCACAAAGAAAGGATGATCGAAAACATTGGTATATTCGACTTTGAATTAAGTCAAGAGGATGTGGAAAAGATTGCAGCACTGGACACAAAAAAGAGCCTGTTCTTATCCCATAATGATCCGGAAACCGTGAAACGGCTTGGCACATTTAAATTTGATATATAGTAGTGGGACTACATCCACAGCGGAAGCGGCAAAGGGAAAGGTAACGCAACCCCCTCTCTTTGTGGCAACCACTACTACAACGGGTACTGGTACAGAAGCGGATTCCTGGGATGTGGTTTAAAGGAGGGTGTGAATATGGCTAAACAAATCCTTATTGCATATTTTACCTGGTCCGGAAACACGCGTAAAATTGCAAATCTAATTCACAAGGAGATTGGTGGAACCATTTTTGAGATACAGCCTGAAGTGCCCTATCCCAGTTCATACAATGAGGTTGTGGCACAAGCAAAGAAAGAAATACAGGCAGGATATAAGCCTCCCTTAAAAACAAAAATCGATCACATTGAATCTTATGACATAATTTTTGTTGGTTCACCCAATTGGTGGAGTACGATAGCCCCGCCAGTTGCAACATTTTTATCTGAATATGATTTGTCAGGAAAAACCATCGTGCCCTTTTGTACCCACGGCGGAGGGGGTATGGGGCGAATAATTAGTGATATTGTGAAGCTATGCCCTAAATCAACCATCCTGGAGGAATTTGTAATATATGGGAGCGGTGCAGGAGATGCACAAGCCAAGGTGTCCCAATGGCTGCTCAAAATAGGCATTACCCAGTGAAAAGGGTTGTTAACGATCCGTAGTAGGAGGGTTACTATAACCCGCGTTGAAAAAAGTGAAAAGAAATTCAAACCAAAGAAAGGAGAGGACCTGGAGATGAAAAGAGGAATCTATATTATTCTATTGTCCGCCATTCTGTTATTTTTTCTTATAACAGGATGTGGAACAAATTTTATAGATAGTCCGGATAAAAGCGCCTCGGAGAGTAAAACGTCGCAGACGGCAAGTAACAATGCGGCTAATGAATCTCAAGCGGGTACTGATAAGGATGAAGCAAGGGGTGAAACGCCGAAGGTCTATATGACCACTGATATCAGCCCGAAGGGCTTAATGGCTATTTACAAAGCTTTAGGCCGCGAGGCAACCGGGAAGGTAGCTGTAAAGATTCACACGGGTGAGCCCGGGGGCACAAACTTCCTTTCTCCCGACCTCATAAAAGACCTTGTCCAGTATGTAAACGGTACCATCGTGGAGTGTAACACGGCTTACGGCGGCTCCCGCGCCAGCACAGCAATGCATCTTCAAGTTGCAAAAGATCATGGGTTTACCGCCATTGCTGATGTAGATATCATGGATGCGGACGGCTCCGTCAGTTTGCCTGTCACAAATGGAAAACATTTAAGGGAAGTCAAAGTGGGTTCTCATTACAAGAATTATGATTTCTTTATCATCCTATCCCACTTCAAAGGACATGCCATGGCTGGTTTCGGGGGCGCAATAAAAAACATGGCAATCGGTATTGCATCAGCCGGTGGAAAAGTGTTGATTCATACAGCCGGAGCCACCGATAAAACTAGTGACTTTGCTCTCAGTTTCAGAACCCCGCAGGAGGCGTTTCTAGAGTCTATGGCGGAGGCTGCAAAAGCTATTGCTGACGACTTGGGTGACAATATTTTGTATATAAATGTTATGAACCGTTTATCGGTAGACTGTGATTGCGATCCAAGCCCCGCAGAACCGGATATGCATGACATCGGCATTCTTGGATCACTGGACCCGGTGGCGTTAGATAAAGCCTGCGTAGATCTTGTTTACTCAGCTCCTGATGGGCAGTCGCTGGTGGAGCGCATCGAATCCAGAAACGGCATCCATACGTTGGATTATGCGGAAGAGATAGGTCTTGGCAGCCAGGCATATCAACTGGTGAGAATTGATGATTGATGTGCTCAATCGTGAATTTATTTATCTATGGTATTACTTCACCGTTATGCTTGAGCAAATAGCTCCTTATTGGACGTTTGGAATTGTGATAGGTTCCATGATCTCAGTATTTGGCAAGGAAAAAATCCATAAGTTGCTTGTTGCAATGCAAAATAAAAAACTTGGGGCATTCGGGGTAGTCCCGGCAAGCTTGCTCGGGATCGCCTCGCCCCTTTGCATGTATGGAACAATTCCTATCGCTGCTTCGTTCTCCCAAAAGGGTATGAGAGATGATTGGCTGGCAGCTTTTATGATGAGCTCTATCCTGCTAAACCCACAGCTTCTCATTTACAGTGCCGCGCTTGGTAGGACCGTGCTTATCATACGCTTTGTATCCTGCTTTATTTGCGGGATCGTGGCAGGGCTTTGCATCCGGTTCTTTTACCGGGATAAAGGGTTCTTTGATTTCTCCAGCTTCGCGGAACCGATAAGCCAAGACACAGACCCCAACATGCTGCTCCGCTTGCTGAAAAACATCTTTAGAAACATCAAGGCAACAGGAGTGTATTTTCTGCTTGGCATCGTCCTCTCTGTAATGTTCCAGCGCTATGTGCCTGCAGATGCGTTTGCGAGTCTTTTTGGAAACCAGCGGGGCTTTGGAGTTCTGATGGCGGCGACAATCGGCGTGCCCCTGTATGTGTGCGGCGGAGGAACCATTCCGTTACTGATGGAATGGTTGCAAAGCGGAATGAGCATCGGGGCAGCCGCGGCGTTTATGATTACAGGCCCAGCCACAAAAATCACTAATCTTGGGGCGGTCAAGATTGTCCTAGGTATCAGGCGGTTTGTTCTTTATCTGTTATATACCGTAACGTTTGCATTTATAACAGGTCTGTTGATAGACTTATGGATCTAAGGACGATAAATCTACACGATAGTGTTAACTACAGGAGGGATTAATTTTGGAGCTAATTAAAACTAACTCTATAGTACAAGAAGGGAGGAAAATAGGATGAAGAAAATATTGACACTAACCCTAATATTGATTATGTGTCTCTCCATTGCTTCCTGCGGAAGAACAACCAATAACACGGTCGGCAGTGATAACAATAGTAATATACAGGGGCAGCAATCTTCTGCAACGGGCAAAAAAGAAAACAAAATCCTTGTAGCATATTTCTCACGTACCGGCAATACTGAGGTAATTGCTAATCTAATTCACGAGAGCGTTGGAGGTGATATTTTTAAAATAGTGACTGTAGATCCATATCCTACCGATTATAATGCATGCGTGGAGCAAGCAAGAAAGGAACTAGAAAGCAACTATAGACCGAAACTTGCAACAAGAGTTGAGAACATGGAGTCCTACGATGTGATCTTCCTCGGTTATCCCAATTGGTGCGGTACTATGCCGATGGCGGTATTTACCTTCTTAGAAGAATATAATTTTTCCGGTAAGACCATTATCCCTTTCTGCACCCACGAGGGCAGCGGTCTGGGCAACAGTGTTCGCGATATCGCTAGGCTTTGTCCAAATTCTACGCTACTGGACGGGTTAGCGATCCGCGGCTCCAATGTGAGGTCTGCACAAACACAAAAGGACGTGGCAGACTGGCTGCATAAAATCGGCATGGCTGAATAAGGAGAAAAGCGCTCTATGGATCGTAAGATGAACTTTCGACTATCGATTGATCTTGCCATGACCGTCCTTATGCTGGTGGCAATGGCCTATCAGATGACCGGTAATCTAGTGCATGAATTAATCGGTGTTACGATGTTTGTGTTGTTGTTCGTCCACAATCTGCTCAACCGCCGCTGGTATGGCTCGATCTTCAAGGGCAGGTATACCGTTTGCCGGGCACTAAGCACTGCAACCAATCTGCTGCTTCTAGTGGTCATGCTGCTTTTGATGATGACCGGCCTCCTGATTTCTCGTGACCTTTTTGCCTTTCTTAGGATAAAAGGAGGCTTTAGCTTTACCGTGCGACGGCTTCATACCTTCGCAGCCAACTGGGGATTGATTCTCATGTCCGTCCACCTAGGGACGCATTGGGCAATGATAATGGGTATAATAAGGAGAATGACGGGCATAGCCACCCAAAGCCGTACTCGAATTATTATAATTCGTATGCTGGTAGCTCTTGTCGTCCTCTACGGGATGAAATCCTCTTTTGACCTCGATATCGGCTCCAAGCTAACGATGCAATTCACCTTCAGTTATTGGGATTTTGAGAAAGCGGCACCCGCCTTTTTTATCGCATATTTGTCTGTCATGGGAATTTACATAGCAACTGCCTGTTATGGTTGCAAGCTGCTAAAGAAATGGGGAAAAGTAACAAATGAGTGATGCAAAATGTTTGATTGCCTACTTTTCCCGGAAGGGCAACAACTATGTCAGCGGAAGGATCATTAACCTGCCGATTGGGAACACAGAGGTAATAGCAAAAAAAATACAAGAACTAACTGGTGGTGATATGTTTGAAATTAAAACAGTAAAGCCATATCCGGAAGATTATACAGAAACAACAGAAGTAGCAAAGGAAGAAAAAAGGCAGAATTCCAGACCAGAGCTTGCAAATAAGCTAGAAGACATAAGTTCTTATGATGTGATTTTCCTCGGCTACCCCAATTGGTGGGGAACGATGCCGATGGCGGTATTCACATTTTTAGAGTCTTACGATTTTGCGGGAAAGACCATTGTTCCATTTTGCACCCATGAAGGCAGCGGAATGGGAAGTAGTGAGCGCGACATCAAGAAACTTTGTCCGAATGCCAAGGTACTGCCCGGTTTAGCCATTCGAGGAAGTAATGTTAACAAAGCAGACAAAGATGTTGCAGACTGGCTTAAGAGACTTGGTATATCATAAGCGAAAGGGGAAATAAGAATGGACAAAACCGAACCAAGAAACTTGGGCAGCAGTATAATTTTTCCAAAGGGGCAACAAGTTGCAAGTGAATATTTCATAGGAAGGACCTGGGTTGAAACGCTGGTTTCTAACGACAGCATCTTTAATTGTCCAATCTATAATGTTAACTTTGAGCCGGGTGCAAGGAATAATTGGCATAAACATCCTGGCGGACAGATTTTGCTTGTTACCGGAGGAAGAGGCTATTATCAGGAAGAAGGCCGGCCTGTAAAGATAATCAAAGAAGGCGACGTTGTAAAAATCCAGCCGGATGTGAAACATTGGCATGGAGCGACTCAAAATAGTTGGCTTTCTCATATCGCGATTACAACCAATTCTCAAAAGGGTGAAGTTGAATGGATGGAACCTGTTTCTGATGAATATTATTTGCGACTTAAAATAGAAGAAGAGGCATAATATATTAGGGCAAACTTGATTTAGAAGCTTCGTTTTTTAAAATAGTAGCACGGCACGGGTAGTGCTACTATTTTAAAACCCTTGACCTAGAGTTAACTCCAAGTATTAAATAATATTGAACATTGGAGGTGAAACCACATGACGATTGCGGAAGTAAGCAAAAAATTTGGGCTTTCACCGGATACACTCCGCTACTATGAGCGTATTGGACTGATTCCCAGGGTAAATCGCAACGAAAGCGGTATCCGGGATTATACGGAGGAAGACTGTAAGTGGATTGAATTCATTAAATGTATGCGCAGCTCAGGTGTTCAAGTTGAAACGCTGATTGAGTATGTTACACTGGTCCAGCAAGGCGACGAAACTATAGAGGCCAGAAAACAAATCCTTATCGAGCAACGGGAGAAACTTCTTTCCCGCATTGAAGAAATGGCGAGAGCGCTGGAAAGGCTAAATTTTAAAATCGAACAATATGAAACTAAGCTTATCCCGGCAGAAAACAAGTTAAAAGGATTGGCGCACAACATGAAAAGACGTATAATGGACCCATAGGTTAAGACACAAAAACAAAAAAATTAAGCTATAATGGTGACATGGAAAAGAGAAAAAAAATTTACAGCTGAACAAAAAGCAAACATCGTGTTGGAAATGCTCCGTGGGGAGAAGACAGTAGCCGAGATCGCTGCTCAATACGAAGTCCACCCCACCCAGCTACACCGATGGAAGGCTGAGGCCATAGAGAACCTCCCTTCCCTTTTCACCCGCGGCGCCAGCGAACTGGAAAAGATGAGAAAGCAGTATGAAGCCGAGAAGGAGGAACTGATCAAGCAGATCGGCCAGTTGACCATAGAGGTCAATTGGTTGAAAAAAAATCTGCTGAACTCAACGAGCGCCGTCGAAAGACGTGAAATGGTGGAGCGTCATCACCCCGAAATCTCAGTAAAGAGGCAGGCGGAACTTTTAGACGTCAACCGCACCAGCATATACTACAAGCCATCGGAGGAAGCAGACAAAGGCATCGAGCTAATGCACCAGATAGACGAGATCTACACCCGTTGGCCGCATTACGGCTACAGGCGGATCCGGGCAGTGTTAAGGGATATGGGCTATGTAGTCAATAAAAAGCGCGTGCTGCGGCTAATGCGCCGGATGGGGATAGCCGGGTTATGCCCAGGTCCCAACCTGAGCAAGCGAAATCATCAAAACCATACATATCCCTATCTGCTGAGGGGCGTGAAGGCCGAAAGGCCCGACCACATCTGGGGTATCGACATCACCTATATCCGGATGAAAGGCAGTTTTATGTACCTGGTAGCCATAATCGACTGGTATTCACGCTATATAGTGAGCTGGGAATTATCCCAAACACTGGAGCGGTCATTTGTAATGCGAGCGCTTAAGAAAGCGCTGGCAGTGAGGAAGCCGGAAATCATTAACAGCGACCAGGGCAGCCACTTTACCTGCAGCGAGTACATTGAGCTTTTAAAAAGAAACGGGATACAGATCAGCATGGACGGCAAAGGCCGGGCAACCGACAATGCCATTACAGAACGGTTTTTCAGGAATCTGAAGTGGGAAAAAATCTATTACGAAGAGTACCGGAAGCCCCGGGAAGTATACCGGGCGGTACGGACCTATATTGACGAATACAACTTTGAGAGGCCACACCAGGCCATTAACCACCAAAAACCGGCAGACTTATATTTCGGTCAGCTCAAGCTTGCAGAGACTACATTAGTCACCATGTAACAACTAATAACAGGTAAAAGCCATAGATAAATGGCAATTATCAACAAATATGGCAACTTGCAATAAAGAAGAAGGGAGGATAGTATAGCTTAATTTTTTCAAAAAAATGTCTTGACAACGGGGAGCACTACA
>NZ_BJKN01000003.1:13105-62421 GCF_006538365.1 Moorella sp. E308F
AATAACAGGTAAAAGCCATAGATAAATGGCAATTATCAACAAATATGGCAACTTGCAATAAAGAAGAAGGGAGGATAGTATAGCTTAATTTTTTCAAAAAAATGTCTTGACAACGGGGAGCACTACACTTTTTATTCTATCGGCAGGGACTATTAAACCTTTTTAATCAAAGCAAGGGTGCTTTAAAGGAGAAGGTTGTCATATCCATTGGTAACTAATATAATTTTGCTATCAATATGATAGCAAGGGGGGCTAATTTTGAATTGTTAGGAGCCGTCCTTTGCTCCCCGCCGCATTTGAGATTGCTTATGGTTGCAGGCGGACGCTATATGATAGCTTATATATTGTCCTGGCCATGGCCAAAAAAGGGGTCTTCATTACAGCAGATGAACGATTGGTCAACGCGTTACAGCATTTTGATAAGGTATAAATGCAGTCCCGAACAGCATCTTAATGCCAGGGAGGTTTTAGCGTGCAGCAAAGCAAATTCTCATTAAAAACGGCTATGTAGTATCCATGAATTCCCTCCGGCAGGTCTTCGCCGGCGGCGATGTCCTGGTGGAAGGGGATAAGATCGTCGCTATCGGGCAGGTACCGGCGGAACTAATCAAACAGGATGCCGAAATCGTCGATGCCAGTGGCAAGATCGTCATGCCGGGACTGGTCAATACCCACGTACACTTGTCCCAGCAACTGGGGCGCGGCCTGGGCGACGATGTCGACTTGCCAACCTGGCTTCACGAACGCATCTGGCCCTATGAAAGCAGTATGGACCTGGAGGATTCCTATATCTCCTCCCTGGCTTGCTGATTGGAATTAATCTACTCCGGGGTGACGACCTTTGCCGAGCCTGGCGGCCAGGAGGTCGATGGTATGGGTCGCGCCGTTGAGGAAATAGGCCTCCGTGGCATTTTGGCTCGTTCAACCATGGACTGCGGCGAAGGGCTGCCGCCCAAGTGGCGGGAGAGTACCAACTATGCCCTCCGGAAACAGGAAGAGCATATCAAGCGCTGGCACGGCCAGGCTAACGGCCGCATCAAGGTTTGGTTCGGCCTGCGGACTATCTTCAACAATTCCGATGAGCTAATCAAACGCACCAAGGACCTGGCCGATAAATACGGGGTAGGCATCCATATGCACGTGGCCTAGATTGATGAAGAAGTACGCTTTGCTAAAGCCACCCGCGGCCATACCACCGTCGAGCACCTGGCCCACCTGGGAGTCCTGGATGCCAATTTCCTGGCCGTCCATACCGTCTGGCTGACGGAAAAGGAGATTGACCTTTTCCTGCTGCATGATGTTAAGGTATCCCACAACCCGGCTGCGGTCATGCGCGTCCTGGGCTTTGCCCGGGTGCCGGAAATGATAGATGCCAGGTTCTTTATGTCAAAGATGTCGCTTTCCTTTACATCCAGGGTCATTTCCTTTACATTAGATTAAAAGTAGGGGAAAATGAGGTGAGAACTGTGCCTATCGCCAAGATATCAGCTAAAGGCCAGGTAACTATCCCGGCAGAAATACGCAAATTTTTAGGTGTCACACCGGGTACGCATCTTCGCTTTGTGATCCGTGGCGACACTGTACAGATTGAAAAGGGTGGGCAGGGGATAGTCGCTCTGAAGGGTAGCGTGCCGGTTGCTGAGGAACAAGATTTTAAGGCAGTACGTCAGCATGCCATGGGGGAGGCTGCCAGCGAAATTGCCGGGGAAGGCAAAGACAATTGACGCCAATATCATATTTCGTTTTCTCTTAAATGATAACCCGGAGAAGGCTGAGCGGTGTTCAGCCCTTTTACAAAGGGTTGAATGCGGGGCAGAGCAAGTATTTTTACCCGACCTGGTCATTGCTGACGTAGTATGAACATTGGAAAAGTTTTATCGTCAACCCAAAGCGAGGATAAAAGAAATATTACTTCCCCTATTATCTCTCCGGGGTATGCGGCTTTCCAGCAAGTCGGTGGCTAGGAAAGCGTTGGAGTGGTATGTAGAAAAAACGTTGATTGGACGGATGCCTTTGTTGCCATCAGTATGGCAGCCGGAAACCGGATGGAGATATATTCTTACGATCGTCATTTTGATAAGTTTCCGAAAATTAAGAGGATTGAGCGCTCGACATGATAGAGGGCCTCCCATTCGGTGTCATCTCTGTTGGTTTCGAAGTCTGTCATAGTAGGAACTGCCTTTTTTGGAATTATTCATAATTTATGTTATATTTTGCTTCTAACCTTTTGATCTGTTCCTCCGCCTCTTTGATTTGATGTTTTAACTGGATTTCTGTTGGCTGGGCTGATAGCGCATGCTTTGCCACTGTTGTTATTCGTTCCGTCCCGGGATAACTATCTGCGCCTGATGAGGAACTTCAAAAGGGATGTCTTCCACCAGTTGCGACGTCTGCCCCCAACCCCCCGAGGTTTATCGCTTTAGTTCTCCCAGGGATAATTGGTATCTGGAAGAAGTGAGGGGGAGCGTCATCTTGATTCCCCATTATCCCCGGCAGAATTTCGGGAGGCGCTCGGGTTGCTCCTCAGCATTTCCTTATCCTCTTGCCGGCTAAAAGCCAGCTTAGTGTCACCATAGGTGATCGGCCATTTACACAAAATGATTTACACTCCCTCTCCCGGCGGCCATTTTGCTTTTTCCGAATCCGGCTGACCAGTTCACTTTCCCCCGGCGAAAAAAAGGGGGCCGACGCAGCAACTGCGCCGTTCAGAGTATGGCTTTCGCAAACCAATTAATTTGCCACCTTTTGCCCTTCGGAAAATTCCTCTGGGGTAAGGATCACCTGAAAAAATATCTCCACAAGCTTCGGGTCAAATTGCGTGCCTGCACACCGGCGTATCTCC
The DNA here is from genome assembly GCF_006538365.1 of Moorella sp. E308F. NCBI lineage: Bacteria > Bacillati > Bacillota > Clostridia > Neomoorellales > Neomoorellaceae > Neomoorella > Moorella sp. E308F. Next base: position 15,948 of record NZ_BJKN01000003.1, read on the forward strand.
GCCAGGGCTTCTTCGACCGTTTTAGCTCTTCTATACGGCCTATCGGAGGTCATGGCGTCAAAGGCATCGGCAATGGCTAAAATACGGCACTCGATGGGTATTTCATCCCCTTTGAGGCCCAAGGGGTATCCGGTGCCGTCCCATTTTTCGTGGTGTTTTAAGATCAGGTCGGCGATCCCCGCTAAATCCGGTGAGGCCAGGGCGATCCGGTAGCCTTTCTCCGGATGCTGGCGCATAATCTCCCATTCTTCATCTGTGAGGGGGCCTTTTTTGAAGAGTATTCTGTCGGGTATACCCACTTTACCTATGTCGTGGACCTGAGCCAGAAGAGAAAGGTTGGCCAGCTGTTGCGGCGAAAGCCCCATCTTTTCTCCCAGGATCCGGCATAAGTGCTGCAGGCGCCGGCCGTGCCCTTCAGTCAAATGGTCGCGCTCCGACAGTGCGGCAAGCAAGGCATTGACGATCTTGCTCCGAGCGCTGGTGCCGAGGTATAGTTTTTCCCGGTACATAAGATCGTCTGCCCTTTTATAGGTTTGCTTTAAAAGTTCCTCCGAATTGTACGCTGTAGCTATGCCGAAGGAGACGCTCAAAGGAAGCCGGGGATGTTTTCGATTGTATTGCTCAATGGATAAACGCAGGTGGTGCAGTATATTCGATCCCGTAGCCTCATCGGTGCGGGGCAGAAGGGCCACAAATTCATCTCCACCCACCCGTGCCACAATATCCGAGGGGCGCAGGGCTTTCTTAAGGATCTGAGCGCAAGCAATCAAGAGTTTATCGCCCTTATGGTGGCCCATGGTATCGTTGACAAGCTTCAGGCCGTTCACATCGGCTACTATTATGCTGATGGGATATTTGTTGCTCTTACCCAAGCGCTTGAGCTGTTCTTCAAAAAATGTGCGGTTGTAAAGACCTGTCAGCTGGTCATGGAGGCTAACATATTCCAGCTTCTGGGCAACCCTCTTTTTCTCAGTGATATCCATTATGTTCCCTAGTGTCACCCTCTGGCCCTCGTGCTGCAGGGAAGCCACCGTCTCCTCGACCCACTTAATTTCACCACATTTGGTAATAATCCTGAACTCGTAGGGCTGGGCAACCATGCCTTTTAACATCTTTACGGCGTTGCGTCGCACGGCCTCCCTGTCTTCCGGGTGTACGAGGCTCAAGGCTTCTCTGCCGATTAGTTCTTCCTGAGAGTAACCCGAGAGCTTTTCAAACCGGGCGTTTACCAGCCGAAACCTTCCTCCGTCGACTATGTACATCCCTATAGGGGAAAGACTAAAAATACTTCTCAATAGCTCCTCTTCGCGTTTGCGTTCGGTGATGTCCCTCACGGTGGCTAGTATTGCATCTTTGCCCGCAAAAGTAATTTTCTTCAAACATATCTCCGCATCAAAAACTGTGCCGTCCACCGGCCGCCTGGCTTTCCATTCAAACCGCGGACTTTCTCCTTCTACCGCTTTTTGCCACCATTCGCGGAGCTGTTCCAGGGGATTGTCCGGGCTGGAGTAATCTTGGGCGATGGACAGCTTTACGGCCTCTCCTTTTGAGGTTATACCGTACATGCGCAACATGGTTTCGTTAACATCCAGTATTTCCCCTTCAGGTTCATGTATAAAAATAGCATCGTGGACGCTGTTGAAAATCGTCCGAAACGCTTCCTCCGCCTGGATCCGTTCGGTGACCTCGAAACATACTTCTACTATACCCTCAATTATTCCTTTCTGGCTTTTTACAGGGTAACCCCTTACAAAAAATTGCTTGCCTTCGTGGGGCGTCACTATGCCCTCCTGAGGCACGCCGGTCTTAAATGCGCTGATAACGGGACATCCGGCGCACGGTTCCTTCCTGCGGTGTAATATCTCATAGCAAAGACCGCCTGTCAGCTCCTCACCCCTTTTTTCCGCGTACTTCGCTGCTGAGGTGTTGGCCCACAAAATGCGGTGCTCTGCATCCTGGTAGATCAACAGCTCCACTATACTGTCCAAAATGGTCTTCTTTTCCCAGTCTGATTCTTTTATTTTATTTTCCATTTGTTTGAGCGCAACCATATCTTCGATGCGGCGGGCAAAAATGTTGAATAGCCTTTTTTCCCGACCGGAAATCCGTGCTGAAGCTTCCAGAAATATTAAGCCCCGCACACCATGGGACATCAAATAGACAAACCCGCTCTCGCCGGGGTTCTTGATCCTCTCCGTGAATTCCTCGCCTTTTCTAAAACCCCATTTCCCCAGACATATAAGCCTGCCGCCCTCATCAAGCATTATGGCAAGGCGGCGTATTCCGAGAAGCCGGCTTCCTTTCTCCACAATTTCTTGTATCAGATCTTCGTATCGCTCCGGGAAGGAAAAATTTACTATCTCGTATAAGGTCAAAAGCTCAGCAACATCAAAGGACACTATCTACCACCCCGCGGCCGCAACGATCGTCTTGTTATAAAACAGCGGAGTCCCTGAGACACTGCTTATTTCTCCGAAAGAAAGCATCCCTAAAACCGGGATCTCGGGTTTAAGCCTCCGGGATATTGCCTCCATTTCCCTGGAAAAATCTTTACCCAGCAATAAATAGCGGGATACACAATCAAACAAGATAAGAACTTTGGGAGTGACCGGGGTATTTAAGGCACCTTCCGCTACCCTCCCGGCGGCAGCAATTAGACTTTCAGCATCACCTTCCATGATAGTAGCAATGGTGTTTTCGGGAATTTCTGTAACAAATAAGATGCTTCCGTCTTCCTCTGCTTTCAGCGGATCCCGAATGATAAATTTTCCCCCGGCAGCGGGCAAGCCCAGGGGGTATTGCATTCCGTAGTAAGGAAATCCGTTTCTGGTACAGCTGCGGACCAGAGCCGTATACCTCTCAAATGCCGGAATTCCGTCAATTTCATAAACTCGCCTGCCCTCCGCCCTGGTTATAGTAAAAGGCTCGCCTGCGGGGATCCACCCATGGTCCAGCTCCACTTTAAAGTTTATCCCCCTCAACACTGCCGCGGCTACAGCATCACTGCCCACCCCTTCTTCGGTAAATTGGTAGGTGCTGTTGAACCGCAAATTGTCCCCGCTGCCTCCCCCTATATACTGGAAGTCCGGTCCCATGGCGTTATATAGTCCCCTTAATAGTTCAGAAATGTTGGCGTTAGATCCATCCGGAAAAAGCAAAACAGTTCCGGGGCTGTCTCCGCCTTTTTTTAATAAAGCCTCGCCCGCTTTTTCACCTTTGACAAAGGGACCTGCCGATATAATTCTTTCCAGGTGAGTTGCCGCCTCTATTCCTTCTCCGCCGATAGCGCAGACACTTACGCCTCTGGCGTATATTTCAAAGCCAAAGATAATACCCGGTACCCAAGCGCCTATCAGGGGGGAATTACCTACCACCCTTACGGCGCCTACAATCACCTCTTCGGGGTCGTAGCCCTCAGTGGTCAAAACCAGCGTCAGGGCTGGTCGTCCGGTCCGGCCCAAAGCCTGCTCCAGAGCGCATTGTACGGCGGCCCTGGCATCATATTCGTTGCTGAAGCCTAACCCCACACGCAAATCAGGTATTCGGGTCACCGGCCAATATGCCCCTCCTGTCTTCTCACTATAATTCGCAGAGCCGTTTCCGGGCGACGTCAACTTGACTATAAAGACTTTAACGCCAAAGACAGCATACCCACAGTTTCCCTGTCAAACAATGACCGTTTCTGCCCCGCGGCAAGCGGACGGGAACCAGGAAGCCCCTGTGCTCCCGGCTACACAAGGTGTGGACAGTGACCCGGAAGATGCCGCTACCTCGCACGGCAGCAAGAGTTTCTTCTGTCCTGTGGGCACGATCCATTCCTTCTCTAGCACATTTATTCTACAGGTTTCTGCCTTTTTCCTTTGTGGAGAGGAAAATTTTGAGCATAAAAGCCAAGGGCAGCACTTTATACAATATGCTTTGCCTTGACGTAAAGGGGTGTCCAGGGGGAGGGGAAGGGATACTAAAGCTTGAAAACAGCTCAAGCCAAAAATCAATTTTTGGATGTCACGAATAAGGATAAAAATGGTCGAAGACGGGATGAGCTTGGAGGAAAATATTAGTTTGCATCGAATTTCTAACTTACTTAATTAGTTCACTGAAAAAGTCCACTTTTTTACATCGCATAAGAAATGTTAATTCTGGACTGTAGTCCGAGTGAGCTTTCTAACTGCTTCACTTATCTTGTTATACAATTGTTGCCAACCTGTAAATGGTTCAAACGTCTCCAACGCTGGCGCGCTGGAGGGGAGGCTACTATTATTCTTCTGAAGTGTAAATATGGATTACGCCGCAGGATAGTACAGACGACCAGGACTTCCGGGAGCCAGCCGGCTGTGGAAGGGGTGAAACGGTCTTTTACTGCCGTGGGGCGGAGCTTATCCTGGAAAAGACCGACAGCTGCGATAAGGGGATAACCGCAGGGATAGGAACTGTTTCTACGAAAAAGAAAAAATAATCCCAAAAAAGATGCACAAAGGAGACGGCAGAGCGCATGAACCCAAGCCAGCAAAAAGATGAACTTCACCAACTGGTGGATGCTCTCCCGGAGGAGAAAACCGGGACGGCCAGGAAACTTCTAGAACCCCTGCTTAATGACAGCAGAGGGATTCCGCCAGAAGGCTTAGTGGAGAGGCTACATCTTCTCGAAAGAATCATCGATTGCCTTCCGGATGCCACCCTTGCTGTGGACCGCCAGGGGAGGGTGCTGGTGTGGAACCGGGCTATGGAAGAAATGACAGGGGTCAAGAAAGAAGAAATCCTAGGCAAAAGCGAATACGCTTACGCGGTACCATTTTTTGGGAAACAGAGACCCATCTTCGTAAACATTTTGCTCGGCAATGGTAAGGATTGGGAGCAAGAGTACGAGAAAATAGAGAGGAAGGGCCATATTCTTGTCGGCGAAGGTTTTGCACCTTTCGCCTGCGGTGGCAGAGGGCTTCACTTCTGGACCCTAGTGGCCCCGATCTACGACGATAAAGGGAACCTGCTCGGGGCAGTTCAATGTATCCGCGACATTGGCGAGCGCAAGAGGATGGAAGAGGAATTGAAGCGCTGGAGCACCCGTGATGCCCTCACCGGGCTTTACAACCGCACGTTCTTCGAGGAAGAACTGCGGCGGATGGAAAAGAGCCGCTCTTATCCCATTAGCCTCGTTCTCTGTGACCTCGACGGCTTAAAAATAGTCAACGACATGCTGGGGCACGAGCAGGGTGACGAGCTTTTACGCCGCGCAGCAAAGGTGATCGCGAGTTGTCTCCGGGAGTCTGAGGTGGTAGCCCGAGTTGGCGGAGACGAGTTTGCCATAATCCTGCCGCAAACAGGACGGAAAACAGCTGAGGAAGTGGCCAGGCGTATAATTGAAGCAGCGGAAAGGGACTCTGCCCGGCACCCGGACCTTCCTTTAAGCATCTCCGTGGGGGCGGCGACGGCGGAAGATGCTTCGCGCCCGCTGCGGGAGGTGTACAAAGAAGCAGATGATGCGATGTATATGAATAAGCTGGCCAGCGGGAAAGACCCACGGGCGGCGGTGATCCGCGCCCTCAAGACAGCCTTAGAGGAGAAAGACTTTCACAATACGGAGCGCATGAAAGAGATTGCCTGCTTGCTGGGAGAAGCGGCGGGTTTATCGCGCGAAGAAATTGATAATCTCCGCCTCCTGGTGGACGTGCACGACATTGGTAAGCTGGCAGTACCGGACAATATCCTTTTAAAGCCCGGTCCTCTTACAGAAGAAGAATGGGAAGAAGTCCGGCGGCACCCTGAGGTGGGGTACCGTATTGCCCTCTCTTCGGGAGAGTTATCCACAGTAGCTCCTTATATTCTTCAACATCATGAACGGTGGGACGGGCGGGGTTATCCTCAGAGCTTGCGGGGAGAACAAATTCATCTTTTAAGCCGCATCCTGGCTATAGTTGACGCCTACGATGCCATGACGTCGGAGAGGCCCTACCGCCGTGCGCTGGCGCACGAGGAGGCCTTGGAAGAGCTCAAGAGATGTGCGGAAAAGCAGTTTGACCCGCATCTTGTGGAGATTTTTGTAGAATTGCTGTCAGGGAAAAAGAACGCCGGGGCAAAAGTGGCACCGGGCCTGCATGGGATGTAAAGTATGCCCGTTTTCTTTCCAGGGCCTTGCTGGACAAACAGAAAGCAGAAAGCAATGATAGTATCAATGTCTATATTTAGCAGGAGCAGGTTCCGGGCTACTTCCCGTTTGCCTTTTAGTTCGCCCTCCAGTTTACCTTCTAATTTTCCTTGCGATAAAATCTCTTGCTTCATTTCATCCAGAGCTATTTCCAGGTTGCTAATCATCTGTTCCACCTCCAGAGGATTGTTGGCATCCAGGATGCAGTCCACTTTTGCCTGTATGCTGGCAGGCAGGACATAGGATTTGTTCACCAGGATGAGGTCGTCGGCCTCGATAGCCTCCACCCATTCTTCCCGAACGATGGTTTTCAGCAGTTCCAGAGAAACTCTTTTGTCGGAAAGGAGTTGCCCGTAACCTTTGTCGTGGGGGTGGTGGGGAGGCTGGAGCTGCCCGTGCAGGAGGAAGACACTTAAGCTCACCGCCGGAACAAATGTTTGAGCATATTATAACTCCGGCGGCGGGAAGAAAGCAAGAGGGAAGAGAACAGATGTAAGGAGGATTTTTACTAGCAGGGAGATATGTTAAAGTCTCTACAGGTTAAGAAAAGCGCCTTAATCTAACAATAACAGGAAGATGACACTTAGGAAAATTACCCTACAAACCAAGTGATGAGACAGGTGGGTACAGTTTGACGCTTACGGCTACTTTTTAACGATTTGGGCAGCCTATTTCCAAAAAGGCAGGATTCTACCTCTCGGTGAAGAATAAAGCATTGTTTAAAGAAGGCAAATCTTTGCAGATTGGGAGCGAAACTGTCGCTGCATCCTGGCCGCCGGTAAGATTGAGGTGTAAAGGTTAAGGAGGAAACGTTGATGCAAGCATCAATCATTCGCGATCCCAACCTGGCCCCCGAAGGCCGGTTGAAGATCGACTGGGTCCGCAACAACATGCCTATCTTAAATGAAATTCGCCGCGATTTCGAAGAACGCCGCCCCTTTGCCGGCAAGCGGGTGGCCATCTGCCTGCACCTGGAGGCCAAGACCGCTTACCTGGCCCTGGTCATCAAGGCCGGAGGAGCAGAAGTAGCCATCTGCGGTTCCAACCCCCTTTCCACCCAGGATGACGTTTGTGCCGGGCTGGCCAGCCAGGGGGTTGCCGTTTACGCCCGCCACGGCTGTACGGCGGAGGAGTACAACACCTTCCTGAACAAAGTCCTGGACACCAGGCCTAATCTCATCATCGATGACGGCGGCGACCTGGTTCATCTCCTCCATACCGGTCGGCGAGAAGTCCTGCCGGAGATTATCGGCGGCGCCGAGGAAACGACTACCGGGATTTTACGCCTGAAGGCCATGGAAGCCGAGGGGGTGCTGGCTTTCCCCATGGTCGCCGTTAACAACGGTGACTGCAAGCACCTTTTTGACAACCGCTACGGCACCGGCCAGTCCACCTGGGACGGGATCATGCGCAACACCAACCTGACGGTCTGCGGCAAAACTGTGGTCGTGGCCGGCTACGGCTGGTGCGGCAAGGGTGTGGCCATGCGGGCCAAAGGCCTGGGCGCCCGGGTGATTGTCACCGAGGTCAACCCCATTGCCGCCAACGAAGCCCTTATGGACGGTTTTCAGGTCATGCCCATGCGGGAAGCGGCCAGGTATGGGGATTTCTTTGTTACCGCTACCGGCTGCAAGGACGTCATCCGCGGCGAGCACTACGCCGTGATGAAGGACGGGGCAATCCTCGCCAATGCCGGTCATTTTGATGTGGAAATAAATAAACCGGAACTTATGGCCATGGCCAGGAGCCACCGGGTGGCCCGCCGCAATATCGAGGAGTTTGTCCTGGAAGACGGCCGGCGCATCTATCTCCTGGCCGAGGGGCGCCTGGTGAATATCGCTGCAGCCGACGGTCACCCGGCGGAGATCATGGATCTCACCTTTGCCCTCCAGGCCCTCTCCCTGGACTACCTGCTGAAAAATGCCGGCAAACTGCCCGCCAGGGTTCTTCCCGTGACTGAGGAAATCGACCGCCGGGTGGCGTCCTTACGCCTGCGCTCCCTGGGGGTGGAGATCGATACCCTGACCGAAGAACAGGAACGCTACCTGGCCAGCTGGCGCCACTAGTAGGTGGCATTCTGGACCCTGCCAGGGAAGACCATAAAGTAGCAATGGAGGCTAGAAACTAGAGCGTGATAAGTTTTAAAGAAAGTAAAATTCCCTGCCCGGCAGGAAAACTCAAAATGGCAGGGAATTTTTTTATGTATGCTTTTAGTAAGGAGGTTCCCGGGATGTTACTCTGGCAACTGCCCCGGCGACATCGAGAAAGAATTGGGCAACCGGCTCTAGTTTATCAGGGTCAACAGATCACTTATGGCGAGCTGGTCGAATGGATCGATGCCTACGCCAGGCTCTTCCAGGAACTGGGTGTCAGGCCCGGCGAAAGGGTGGCCATCTGTTCTCCCAACTGCCCGGAATTCATCTACAGCTACCTGGGAGCCCTGCAGGCGGGGGCTATTGTTGTACCCTTGAACCTGATGCTGACCCGGGAGGAAATCGCCTTTATCATCCGGGATGCCGGCTGCAGCACTATGGTCATTCACAGGATGATTGTGGAGCGTACGGGCCTGGCGCCGCAGCAGGCGGCTGCTCTGGGCTTGAAACACCTGCTGGTCCTTGACGAGAAAACCGCGGCCAGGGCCCAGGCTGCGCCACCGGCACCGCCGGTGACGGCATCAGAGGAAGATATCTGCGTTTTCCTCTACACCTCCGGCACTACCGGTCGGCCCAAGGGAGCCATGCTGAGCCATAGAAACTTCCTGGCAGACATTGAAGCCATGGACGCCGTATCCAATCTGGGCCCGGAAAACAACTTCCTCTGCGTGCTGCCCATGTTCCACAGCTTTGCCTGGACGACCAGCGTCCTCCTGCCCCTGTACCTGGGCAGTACCATCACCATTAAAGAAAGCTTCCAGCCCAAGGATACGTTGAAAACCCTCACCGAAGAAAATATCACCGTCTTCTGCGGCGTACCATCCATGTATGCCGTTCTCCTGCGTATGGGCGAGAAGGGCCAGTTTAAGACCCTGAAGTTTGCTATTTCCGGCGGGGCTCCCCTGGCGGCAGAGGTCCAGCGCGGCTTTGAGGAAAAATATTCCTTTCCCCTGGTGGAAGGCTACGGCCTTTCCGAAGCGGCGCCGGTGGTCTGCCTGAATCCGCTGTACGGCGTCCGCAAGCCGGGGTCCATCGGCCTTCCCCTGCCGGGGGTGGAGGTTAAAGTGGTGGACGATAATGACCAGGAAGTACCGGTGAATGAAGTGGGAGAGTTGGTAGTCAGGGGTCCCAACGTCATGGCCGGCTATTATAACCAGCCGGAAGAGACGGCCGCCGCCTTAAGGGGTGGCTGGCTCCATACCGGTGACCTGGCGCGGCGGGACGAGGACGGTTATTTCTACATTATCGACCGCAAGAAAGACATGATCATCCTGGGCGGCTTTAATGTCTATCCCCGGGAGGTAGAGGAGGTCCTCTTAACCCACCCGGCCGTACAGGAAGCGGCAGTGGTCGGCGTCGGTGACCCGCTCAAGGGTGAGACGGTAAAGGCTTATATTGTTTTGAAGGAAGGGGCCTCTGCCGACAGGCGGCAGTTACAGGAATTCTTAAAAGAATACCTTGCCGCCTACAAGATCCCCCGCTTATTTGAATTTGTGGCAGAGCTGCCCAAAAGCCCTACAGGCAAGGTGCTGAAAAAGCTATTGAAGGGCTAGGGAATCACCTTGAGTCCTGTCATTTTTTCGGTTAAAATGGTAACAGGCGGGAAGAGGAGTGGTCCCGGTGTCGGTGGCACCAGAGGTGGCAGGTTTGCTGGATCGCCTGCGTAAACACAGTATGACGACATACCAGCATTCCTGTAATGTCGGCAATCTGGCCTGCGCCCTGGCTGAGGGACTGGGGCTCCAGCAGGAAGAAGTGAACATCATTACCCTTGGAGGCCTGTTGCACGATATAGGTAAAACGCGGGTGCGGGCGGCCATTCTCCACAAGGCGGCGCGTTTGACGGCAACGGAGTGGGAGATCATGCGCCGCCACCCGGAATTCGGCGTCCAGATCCTGGCCGGTAATGAGAAATTTGAGGTCATTGAGCCCCTGGTGGCCTATCACCATGAACGCTGGGACGGGCAGGGTTATTGCGGCCTGGGGGGCAGCGATATTCCTCTGGGAGCCCGGATTATTGCCCTGGCCGATGCCTTTGACGCTATGACCTCCTGCCGGGCCTACCAGTATTCCAAGAATTTGCTGGACGGTATCCAGGAGCTGGCGGCAGGGGCCGGTAAGCAGTTTGATCCCCGCCTGGTGCAGCTTTTTTTCGATGTCATGCCGGATATTCTCAAACGCAATAGCCGCCGGGCCGGTTGAAGAAGGTACAGACAGCAAAGCCACCGGGTATAAAAAACCGGTGGCTTTTTAAATTTACCTTTTCTTGCGTTCCTTGTAGGCCTGCAACAACCTGCCGCCGGTGCCGGGGCTGTGGCGGCCGACCTGCATCAAGTAGGCAGAAACACTCCCCTCATAATCGAAATTTTCTCCGAGGAGGGCCAGCTCCAGGGCGCGGCGGGTGACGTTGATCACGCATTCTTCTTCGTGGTTGTCGCGGCAGTCCTGGCACTGCATTAAAACTTCAACCAGGGCAGCAATTAGATCCTGCTGGTAGTAGACGCGCAGGTCGTCCTGGGGGATCAGCTCATGTCCCCGGGGGATGCGGACGGTATTTTTCTGCCGGGCATAGGCCAGGGCCGTCTGGGCGAAACCAATCAGGCAATGGGCTTTATTACAGGTGCCGCATTCGGCCACCGTCTTGCAGCAGCGGTCGATGGCTCCCTGAATCTTTTCCAGGTCGACATTACGGGCAGTCATCATGCTAGACCTCCAATCTTAAAACCCGGCGAAGGCGAGAAAGTCATTTTCTTCCGGCGGGCGGTACCGGGTCAGAAAATCCTCAGGCGGCAGGAACGGTTCCAGCCCCACTCGGGCAATGGTGTTGCAGAGGCGCTCCCGGGGTTCGGCCAGGGCATCGTAACGTTCCAGGATAAAAGTGAGGAGATTTATGACCCCTTCCCCGGTAATGCAGGTGGCAATGGGACGGGCATGGATGGGTTTACGGCTGCCGCCCCGGCCGCCAAGGTAGACGTTATAGGTGTCGCTGCCGGTGGCAATAATGCCGTAATCGGCGCAGAGGGGATCGGTGCAGCCGCGGTGACAGCCGGCTAAGGCGATTTTAAAATCACAGGGAGTGGGACGGTTCATGAACCGGTCCTGGAGTTCCCCGCCCAGTTCGAAAACGTCGCTTAAAGACCGCTGGCAGAGGTCCTTGTTGCCGGCGCAGGCCTTGACATTGCGCACGATTTCGCCGAAAACGCCGACCCTTAAGCCAAGAGCAGCAACGCCGGCCCGTAAATCCTCCAGCTTTGTTTCCGGAATGACAAATATCAAAGTCTGGCGAGTGGTCAATTTACAGTACTGGCAATCAACGTTCCGGGCCAGTTCCCCCAGTCCGGCCAGCTGGGCAGAGGTAAGCACGCCGCACTTGGCGACGATGCCTACTCCCAGGTAACCGGAGCGTTGTTTAAAAATAGCGTCCCCCATTCTATCACCTCCAGTAGTAATAACTATTATTTCTTCACGGAAGGGAAAATTCCTGCTTATAAGGGAAACTCTGCCGGGCTATACTAAGGAGGAAAATGTGAGGAGGGATTAAGATCGAGATGGGTGCCGACAACGCTCCGCTGAGTTACCGCTGCAGCCGCTGTGGCAATACCTTTAAGGTCAACCCGGGCGGCGCCAGTATCTGTCCTGTCTGCGGTTTTAACTGTGGCCCGGATAAGTGCCGGCAGATGGAAACCTCTGATGAAGGTTATTAAAGTTAAATTAAGTTAGGTAGAGGAGAACCGGATTATGCTGGCAAGCGAACTAAAGGAATGGGCGGCACGCCGGGGCCTGGTCCTGGGAATAGCCCCGGCCCGGCCCTTTGAATTTGGAGAGGAAGCTTTAAAATGGCGGGCGGAAAGAGGCCTAAAAACCCCTTTTGCCAACGGTAGCCTGGAAGAACGTTGCCGGCCCCGGCTCCTTTACCCTGCGGCTCGTTCCCTGGTAGTGGTAGCCAGCCCCCACCCGGAACCGGCCGTTCCTCCGGGACCGGGGGAGGGACTGATTGCCCGTTACGCCCTGGGACCGGATTACCACGCTGTACTGCAGGGCCATCTCCGGGACCTGGCCGGCCTTTTACAGCAGGCCGGTGCCAGTTTGACCGCCATCCAGGTGGATAGCGGCCCCCTGCTGGAAAGGGAGGCCGCTTACCTAGCCGGACTGGGATATTACGGCGCCAGCTGCAACCTGATTATACCGGGACTGGGATCGGGTGCCTCCCTGGGACTCCTGATAACCGACCTGGATCTGGAACCCGGTGTACCCCTGGAACCAGCTGCCTGCGAGGGCTGCGGTCGGTGCCTGGCAGCCTGCCCGTCGGGAGCTTTAGTAGCCCCTGGCCGCCTGAACCCGGAACGCTGCCTGTCCTACCTGACCCAGAAGCGGGGTGTGATCCCGGCGGAACTGCGCCCCTTTTTTAAGCAATATATCTGGGGTTGTGATGTCTGTCAGGAAGCCTGCCCGGCCAACCGGCGGGAAAAGGGGGGATTACGCGCAGAAATAACATCCGGTTCAGAGCAAAGGCTAACATGGCCGGACCTGGCTGCCATCGTTACTATGGATAAGGATCAATTTAAGCAAACCTTTGGTCCCACGGCTCTGGGCTGGCGGGGAAAAACAGTGCTTCAGCGCAATGCTGTCCTTCTCCTGGGCAACCGGGGTGACCCTCAGGCCCTGGCACCTTTAGCGCAGGCCCTGCGGGCCCCGGCCGCTGTGTTACGTGGGCATGCCGCCTGGGCCCTGGGGCACCTGGGTGCGGCGGCCCGCCCGGCCCTGGAAAAGGCCCGCCGGGAAGAAACCGACCCCTGGGTGCGCCGGGAGATTGAGGAGGCCCTGGCCTTCCAGTAGACGGCTGGCGGGCGTTGGAGTAATATAAAACCCCGGTTTCGAGTTTACCGGGGTTTTATATTGTCCATCTGGAAAACAGCCATTTTCATGCGTTGCAGGTGGCCGGCGTACTGCTAACGGCACTACTTTAAAATTTTAAAGGCCTCCGGTTCGGCCACAAAGGCCTCATACAATGTTTTATTTTTAACAATACTAACGGGCTGGTTGAGATTGGGGGCGGCAACCATCTTCAGGGCTACCGAATTTTGGTAGTGGGTATTTTTAACAAAGTCACCTTTACCGTCTTCGCCCTCCAGGTAGTAATAGGCGGCACCACGCTTCTCCCGGAAGGGACCGTAAAGGGAGGAAAAGTGGCTCTCAATGAGATTGGCCATGACCAGGGGTTGGCTGCCGGGGTTGATGGTTACATGGCCGTAGGCCGGAGGGATGAAGACTTTGTCGCCTTTTTTGGCTTCGACGGCCATAATTTCTTCTACTTCACCGCTGCGGTTATTTTTCTGCAGCAGGTAAATGGCTTCCCCCTCAAGTACTTCGTAGTACTCGGGATAGGTTTCGGAAGAGTGGGGTTTCAGCGGGTGGAAGTGCCCTACGGTTTTAATATACTCTTTACCAATGGTACCCGGCAGGACAACGGTTATATCGTAGCGGATGTCGTGCTGCTGGTACAATTGCCGGTCTTTTTCCAGGCAGACGCCCCGGTACATGTAATAAAGGGGCCGGTCGCTGGGTGGGACATCGGCATAGAGGACTGGTAGGGCATCAGCGAGACGCCGGATATCAGGTTCCGGGGCTAATACCCCGCTGGTAAAAGTTAAAAGACCACTGGGTTCCAGGGTAAAATGCTTCCCTAAAATCATGGAGGATGACCTCCCCGGATTATTTTCTTTACCATTATAACCTAATGGCGCTGAAAAACAACCCTTTTTGGGGCCAGGGACGCTTTGCTGCCATTTAGTTAGACTGCCTTTGCCCGTACATCTCCCGGAAAATGCGGGTAATAACCCTTTTTTCTTCTTCATCAAACAGTCGAGTCACGGAAAATTCCACCACGGTCGTCAGGGTACCATCGGGCAGCTCGTAAATCTCTGACTTGACAATGTGTCCGTAGCCCAGGACCTCCTCGCTTTTAGTCACAATCAGGGCCTCCATACCTACCGGGTGGGCCAGCTTATGGCCCTGGCGAAAGAATCCCAGGATAATATTACCACTGGTACGCTTCCATAGGAGCAGGTTTTCACCGTCGCCTTTTTGCTCGTTGGGTTTTTGCGGCAGTTCATCCACCGGTAGGCGGATCAGCCAGGTAAACTCGTACTTGTACCCCACACCCATCACCTCGGCGATATTTTTTGCCAATCCTTATATAATCATTCGGCTTCGCTCCTTAGTTTTCCTGCTTCTGTCAGCGATCTTCTTTTTCCGGTTCATGATACATATTTATATAATACTCCTACCTTATATTCGCTGCTATTTTTCCTTTTCCCTGGAAAGGAGGAAGGGCCCGGTGAAAATCCTGCAACGCCTGGAGGAATACCGCCAGGAAGCCAAAAAGTTATACTGGGAAGGCACATTTGCCGATTACCTGGCCATGGTGATTAAGAATCCCCAGCTGGCTCGTCTGGCCCATGCCCGGATATATGACATGATTGCTGCCGCCGGGGTAGAAGAAGTCGACGGCGTCAAGCGCTACCGCTTTTTTAGCGAAGAAATCTTTGGGCTGGAGCGTACCCTGGAAAAGCTGGTGGAAGAGTATTTTCATTCGGCCGCCCGCCGCCTGGATGTGCGTAAGCGCATCCTGCTCCTCATGGGGCCCGTCAGCGGTGGCAAGTCGACCATTGTAACTATGCTCAAACGGGGCCTGGAAAGGTACAGCCAGACCGATGCCGGCGCCGTCTACGCCATTAAAGGATGTCCCATGCACGAAGAACCCTTACATCTCATCCCACGGGAACTCAGGCCGGAGCTCCAGAAGGAATACGGTATCTATATCGAAGGCAGCCTCTGTCCCGTCTGCCAGCTGATGGTCGAAGAGAAGTATAACGGCCGGGTGGAGGAGGTACCGGTGGAACGCATCATACTTTCGGAAGAGAAACGGGTCGGAATCGGCACCTTCAGCCCTTCTGATCCCAAATCCCAGGATATTGCCGAACTCACCGGCAGTATCGATTTTTCCACCATTGCCGAATACGGTTCCGAGTCGGACCCCCGGGCCTACCGCTTTGACGGTGAACTCAATATTGCCAACCGGGGGATCATGGAGTTCCAGCTTACTCTTAGAACCATACAACGACTTGACAATAGAAACCGCCTGGGTGTTCCAGGCGTTTAGCAGGCGGGGAGGGGAGAGAGTAGGGAGTAGGGCGGATTAACCCCCGCAGATTGGACATATGCACCCGACATTAAGCTCTCTCGCAATTTTTCTTCAAGTTTTAAAGGGGCAAAGGCTTTCGAATACGCACCAATTTACGTCACACCCTCACGGGATGTCTGGGCTGCAATCCTGTCTCGATATGACGACGGTAAAACTTGGCCGGCGACAGGTAGTGCAAACTGGAGTGCAACCGGCGGTTGTTGTAACGGCTAACGAATTCTACGACCGCCTGATATGCCTCCGCATAGGTCCCAAACTCGCCCATCGACAAGCATTCATCCTCAAGAAGCCGATGGTACGATTCGATATATGCGTTCATATTCGGTGTCTTGGGCGGTATTCTCTCGTGTAGGACATTCCATCGCTCACACTCCGATTCAAACAGATGACTTACAAACTGGGGTCCATTATCTGAACGGATGATGGGTAATGGTAAATTCCTTTGAAGAATCTGACGTTTCCATAATGCTGCTCGAAAAGTTTCAACGGCATGTCTGGCTTCACAGGTTAGACCAATATGATAGCCCACAATCTGCCTGTCATAGACGTCAATGTACGACAGCACAAAGAAAAACCGGTCTTCTCCTGCAATGTACCCGTACTTCACATCGACCTCCCAGAGCTGGTTTGGCGCTGTGATAGTGCGGTTCTGGGCCAAATTCCGCGGGTGTTTCCGACGGAGGTTCCGTTGTGGCCGCAGAATATCCAGTTCCTTACACAGGCGGTATACCTTTTTCTCGTTCACCACCAGCTCATGATCTTGTCGAAGCATATGAGTGAGCTTACGGTACCCGTAGGCGTAACCATCACCGGAAATAGACTCCATAATCCATTCCTTAATCTGTTCATCACTGACCTTGCGGCCGCCCATAGTCAGTGAATGACCAGGAAACGGACGTCCACCTGAAGTGGTATGCGGCTTTGGTTCATGTGTTAATTGATAATAATAGGTGGATCGGGAAACCCCCACTATGCGCAGCACGAGAGTAGCGTTGTACCCGGCTGTGATCCACTTGTGCGCAATGGCTACTTTATCTGCAAGTGAGGGTTGGCTTTTTTTAATAGGTCACGCAATATAGCAATTTCAAGGTCTTTTTCGCCCAGAAGTTGCTTTAGATGGGTATTCTGTTTGTCTAACTCACGGTTCTCTGCAACGAGTCGGGCGTGTTCCTGCTGAGTAACGTGGGTGGCGTTTCCCTTTGGGCTACTGCCTTGCATGGGTTGGCCGGCTTTGTACTGACGAACCCATCGGCTGACAATATTCGGCCGGATATCATACTTCCGAGCAACGACGGAATTATTTCCGGCAGCGATGGCCTGTTCGACGACCTGGCGCTTGAACTCTAGGGTAAATTTCCGACGTTCCACTTGAACAACCTCCTGACCTTATAGTCTCATTAATTTGGAAGATTGTCCAATCTAATTTCGGGGCTTAAGAGTAGGGATGCAGTAATTCTTAGCTACTTTTGATTTTTTTATCCTTGTAGGGCAGTTTCTATTTGCCCTTTGGTATTACAACATCTCGTGCACCAGCGGGTAGGGAATGGTACCCTGCATATCCAGGATAGCCTGGATATCCGGGATAACCTGGGTAGCCAGGATACCCTGGATGACCTCTATATGGTCTATTTTCAAAATAGAAAAAGCGATTGCCATTATATATTGTACCCAGATAGCTACCCTCTGGCGTTACCACATTAAAATCATCCCAGGGGAGCCATCCTATCCAATTTCCTTCTTTGTCGTAAACATATTTGTCAGTTCGAAATGCAATCCATTCGCCTCTTGAGTTAAAAAGATGTTGTACTGACATCTCTTTCGCCTCCTTAATCCTATCTTGGTTGTTTCTTATTTTGCAATTTTCAAAAATACCCCCTCCCCACACCTACAGCCCAGATAGCTTTTCAATACAACGACGGCTTATTTAAGCTATAATCAATCTGGTTCCACCCGCAGTTCGTACACCAAAACGTTAAATCTTTTAAAAGTAATTAGGAAATTTTCTTTGGAGTGTTTTTATAACCTCGTAAGCAATTTGACGAATAGCTGCTAGTTCGGGATTTAAAATCGGTCCTCGTTCAACACCATTTTCTACATACATCCACCCCAACAAATTATTCCTGCTAAGTTTTGCATAAGCTTCATGTAAGGTTGGGTCTACATGCGCTCCTCCATCTTTGTTTGCAACGGCCAAAATTACATCCTTTCTACTAAATTCGTAGCTATCATTTTTAAACACAATTTTATTCCACCATAGATCAAAAGGAACCCAAACTCGAGGTCGCCCAGGAGGGCCATCATCCAAGGGAGCCCAATATTCTACTCCTTTAGGCCCCATTTTAATTCCGATTAAACCCATATGACTTATTAGGTTTTTGGGGTTGTAATCATAAGCAGTATCATAAAAAATAGTATTTTTACAGTTGAGCTGGGTTAATAATGACTTTGATCTATTGGTATCGTGAACCAAAACACGGATTACTACTGCTAATCTTTTGGCCTCACCTTTAAAACCTTCATCATATGATTTACACGAGTTTTGTAGAAAAATAATTTGGTCTTTTAAATGGGCATATAAGTCATCTAGTGTTTGGCTTACTCCCATATATATCTCTCTCCTTTAGTCTTAAAATCTTATTTTATGCTATATCAATCTGGTTCCACTCGCAGTTTGATTTCGGGTTGATTTCGGGTATTGCCCCGGGGCGGCTTCATGGTGATCTTGGGTTTCTTTTTGAAAAGGGGAAGCATTTGCATTTCTCCTCTCTTGACTTGTCACCTTTTGTCGAAAACTGTATATACATCAAAACCGCCGAGTTTGGCGGTTTTTTTACTTTATGATCTTATATCGCATCATTTCCACCGGCAACCCAACCCTGGCCGCAAATTGCTCCAAGGTTTCATTTAGTTGCGGCTCTTCGCCCCAGGTAATCAATTCTACGGTAAATCAATCTGTTGGCTTCATACTCTACCCTAGATTCCATCAGGGTATGTTCTGCAAGGAAGAAATATCCCGCCCCCCGCGGAGACAATTGCCTGTGTCCCAATTCGTGGGCTAAAATGACACGTTTTAGCCATGCCGGGAGGTTGGAGTTAAGGACAATGGTAACCTTACCGGCTATTTCGAGGATCAGGCCCTTAATCCGGCGAAAGGGGAATTCGTCAACGTCAATACCCATCTCCTGCGCTAGGCGATATGGGTCACTGGTTTTATATTTTTCTATTAGCTGCTAACAGATTGCTTGATATATTCCACAGGGTTCACCCGCTTGACCATGCAAAACGGTGTCGTTTCAATCCTCACCCGCAAGGAAGCCGAGTGCAAATGAAAATTTATTTTTTATAAACATCTCCGCGTGGCCCAATGACCTCAATAATTATTAGTCGTTCTTCGATTTTTACGTTGTAAATAATCCGCATGTCACCAACGCGATATCTGTACTTTTGGCTAAAGCCCCGTAACGGCTTGATATTTGGCCCGCTTACGGGGTTCGCGGAAATTGCCTCAATTGCAGTCGCAATGCGTTTTTGGGTGGCCCGATCAACGCGTTTAAGATAGCTGCGAGGCTGGGTTAATAGCTGGACTTTAAAGGTCGAGTTCTCGCTTGAGTTCATCCCAGCTAACGCCGCCTTCCTCTTGCCCCTCATTCAAGGCTGCTCTTTCGCTTTCCGGCCAGTCCAGGTAAATATAGTCGCGACATACGGGGCAAATGAATTCGTCATGCCAGACGTTTTCCCATGGCGTGTTGGGGTCATCTAAAAAGTCTGCAAGCACAAGGGTGGTGCCGCATTTAGGACAGTTAGGATCGATATAAAAAGGCTTGTTATGCGGTCGCGACATGGCCGCGCTTTCTGGTTGTACGATTTTTACCAGCCTTTCCAGGTACCTTTTGGCTCTTGCTACGTTTTGCTCCGGAAGCATGTCAACCAGGCGGTGAAGCTCTTCTTTGGGCAAGCTCATTAAAAATCACCCCTTTTTTCTTTTACCGTTTTTTCTTCTCAAGTTCCCACTTTACCTTCAGGTAGGTGAGAATATCATCATTGTCTTCTTCGTCTCCTAATATCGGTTTCATCCTCCAAATGAAGGATCCAATTCTTTCAACAGAGCCTTGACATCTTCATATTCTGTATCCTCGACATATATCTTATAAAATTGCTTTATAGCTTTATTGTTCTCTCCTAATTCCTTATAAGTTATTCCTAACAAATAGCGGAATAACTTCATTTGTTCATCCATGCTTTTTCGACTACGAACAGGTCCTTTTTCAAGGACC
Source organism: Moorella sp. E308F (assembly GCF_006538365.1). Classification (NCBI taxonomy): domain Bacteria; kingdom Bacillati; phylum Bacillota; class Clostridia; order Neomoorellales; family Neomoorellaceae; genus Neomoorella; species Moorella sp. E308F. The sequence continues at coordinate 35,721 of NZ_BJKN01000003.1, forward strand.
TCTAGCGCTAACTCAGGTTTATTTAAACCGAGAAAAGCGGAAGCTAGCGCATTTATTACTACTAATTCTTGTTTCATTTCAGGTGGTAGGCTTTGTAAGATCTCTATGGCCTTATGGTATTGTTTGGTAATCCCCAATGTACTAGCATAATTTAACTTAATTACAGCATCATCTGGATAACTTGCAAGATATTTTTCAAAGTACTTAGCTGCTTCTTCAGGATTATCTAAGCGCCTATACAAAAAGGCTATTTCGCGGTATAATAAGATAATTTCTGGTTTAATCTCCAAGACTTTCAAAAATTCTTCTAAAGCCTTTTGCCATTCACCTTTTTGCAGAGCTATTTTCCCTTGCAGGAAATGATTCTTGGCTTTTCCAGTGGGGGAATTCGCGGATTTAGATGCCCACGCTATTTGGATTATAATTCCTAGAACACCAAGGGGCCACCAAATAAAGAGAAATATTACGGATATCAAAAACCATAAGCAGCCAAGAGATGTATAAGTTGTACTAGTGGCCAACTCTGGAGGTATGTCAAGATTATAACCTTCAATTTTGGGCTGGCTAGAAACATTCTGCTCAGCTTTAGAGAAGTCTCTGCTTTTATTTTTTCCAAAATAGTTAATGGAATAAAGTCCTGTTCCCGGAATGCTTGTTGAGGTATAAGCACCACGAGGACCAATGCCTACTCGAAAGCCTTTTCCTCCGACACTTAGTCCAACGCCGCGTTTGCTTAAGTTTAGGCGAACTCCTTTTGCGATCCTAATACTTTTTCGGAACCTCCAGCCCAATTAAACCACCTCAAACTTGTCATTTTTTGTCGAATTATGCTCATACACTAAAACCGCCATTCGGCGGTTTCTATTATCTACTTTCGCATAAATTTTTGCATCATATTCCACTGTATATCAATAATTTCTTTTAGTTGGGCTGGTGTAATTCCGTACTGGATGGCTTTTTGAATAACGGAGTCCCATTCTTTTAATGTTATATCCCTGGTAGATAAATAATTCGTAAAATGCCAGTAAGGGGGAGGCTCTTTTTTAAGTAAAGCTACCATAATTCCACCTATACGATAGCTTTCATCCATCACAATATCTTCAAAATCGGGGTTAGCTGCTCTTAATATATCGCCCTTTTTACTATCCCTAAAAAAATACTTTAGGGTTGCCTCTGAGAAACCCGAAGCATTATCATGTAATGCTACTACAATATCACCTGAATGCACTATTTGGGATTCACGACATAATGCATAATCGCCTTCGTGGATCCCTACTCCTATCATGCTTTCGCCTTTTACCTGCAAGGCAAAATCAGCTTTAATATCGGCGGGAATATCTAATTCCCCTTCATAATTCTCTTCGGTTAATAAAGGTATGCCAGCGCGAATGTTGCCTAATATAGGTATTTGAGAGGTCATATCAGGCGGTAAAGGTTTATCGGTACGTCCGAAAAGATAATCGGTGCTTACCCTAAAAAAATTGGCTATTCGTTGTAACGTATAATAATCGGGTTCTCTTTTGTCTGCTTCATAAAAAGAAATCGTAGATTCTCCTAATGAAAGCATTTTTGCCAACTCTGATTGAGTAAGCCCTTTATCAAGACGTAACTCTCTTAATCTCGAGCCGAAAGTCATATGTCTCCCCTCGATATAATTATAACTTGCAATATGTAAAGAGATAGATCTCTTTGCGAAAAGTAAAGGCGGGAAATTTATCAATTGGAATAATCTTGACAAATTGCAGAGATAGCAATAAGATAGATATGAACGGCCTGACTGACTTGATCCAGGAGCTCCGCGAATGGAAGGCGGCCGAGGAAGAATGGAGAAAAGTCTGGATGCCAAGCTCGACCAGGCTATCACCTGCTCCAGGGGTCGGCGCCATATGATTTATGCGCAGCCAGGGAGTGCAGCAGCCTTATGGTGGATATTTCAACAGGAATAGCGCCAGCGGCCATCTCCGCTGGCGTGGCCGAACCGGCTCTGTGTTCGGAGTGCGGCAGCCAGCTGGAGGACGCGGGGTGCAGGGTGTATTGTTCAGACCGTGGGTATAAACATAATAAGGAGTGATAAGAGAAACCCCTTGGGTCTAACCGGATCCGGGGGCTTTTTTGCTTGTCACACAAAAACAGCCCCCCGAAATAGAGGTGCTAACGGATTAGGAAATTTGAACAGATTTTAGTCATCCCCAAAGAACAGCAGGATGAGGATTAGGAGCAGTATAAAAGCAAATCTGTGACGAAAAAACCCAAAGCCATCCATAAAGACCCTCTTTTCCGTTTCTTACTATATCGTATGAAACGGGCGGAGATGTGTGAGTGTTAACGCCTAAATTTAGATCTCGTTGAGAATGGTGTAACGGAGGTGGTGCCTACGGGCACTGCTTATCTTAAATGAGAGAAAGCCCCCAGGCCTACGGGATTAGTCCCGCGGATCCGGAAGCTTTTTGTTTTTCGAGTTCAGCCGATAAGTTTATTTTGTATGTATAAACATCGTGTTTTTATCTTACATCATATTTTTAACAGCCAGATGCAAAATGAAAAAATCATGATTGACATCAGGGGTTTAACTTGGTATTATTTTTGATGTAGAGGAAAATTAATCCATAAAAGCCAAACAAGGAGGTGTTGGTGACGTGGGAGCCGTGGAACAAATAGCTTCTATTGCTGAACAGGCTCTTAAGGAGTTACAAGAGGAAATAGCTTCGTTAGAATTCCAAATTGAACAGCTAATAAATAAAAAGAAATTAGCCGAGACTAAAATGAAAAGTCTTCGCATGTTCATTGAAACTAACTCGGGAAAAACTTCCGCAATTAGTCTTCCCGAAAACCAAGTTGAAGAGTTACTGGACGATCCTGAAGAAGTTTTTGCTGATATGAAGCCGCTATCTGGAAAAGAGCTTTCTAATGCAATCGAAGAAGTGTTGCGGGAAGCATTGCCTAATCCCTTGCATTATGAAGAAATTATAAAGAGGCTAAACAGTAAGGGTATAAGAGTACCTGGTAATCAAGCTAGAAATATTATGAATTACCTGGTGCGGGATCAGCGTTTTATAAGAGTTAAAAAAGGCACATATACTATAAAACCTGAGAACGATGTTACAGATGTAAATAACGAAAGCCCTTATTTACCGGAAGGGGTAGATGAAAAAAGTGAAGTAATACAACAATAAAGGCCAAGCCAACCTGCGACTTGGACCTTGCCCCTGGTGTCCGACGGCGAGCCGATGGACAGCCTGTTATGGGGCCAGCTTATAATAAATAAAATCCCCAACAATTATTATAACCCATACTGGCGTCCAGGGCAAGGGTATCCCCGTCGGAGAAAGGATGGTAGCAAGCCATGCTTATTTTCCGAGCGTGGATCACCCTGCGAAATGGTCGCAGGATTTACGCTAGGGATTATGGCAAAAGGGCATTCCCGATTTGGGTAGAAACTAAAACGGGAACTAAGAAGCCCTAAGCTAAGTCCCTAAAGGAAAGCAGGATTATGCTGGCTAATCCTGCTTTTATTATACCCAACAAAATACGAAAATAAACGTTACTAATATTAGTCTATCCATGATAGACTAATATTGAGACTAATCAGCAGGATTAACCCCTTATCCTTGGTCCCTGGTGCTATCTTTTGGGGAAGCACAGAGAGCTACATGCCTTATGGACAATACTAACCCAAGGCAAGAAAGGTTATTCCAGGCACCCCGAAACCTTGAGATGGCGGGGGAAGCTGAAAGCCCTTTATTTGCGCCATGAAAAACTGGCAAAAGAAATGAAAAGTAGGAGCTATAGCCATTGCAGCCCCTTGATATTCGTTTGGCAACGGGTAGCGCCCTGCAAAATCAGTATGTTAATACACCTGAAGAACAAAAGGCAATTCTAAGGTCCAAACAATGTGATTGCGATGTGTAGGGAAGGGCCTACCGCGGAATACTACCACTGGTGATAAGAAAAATAGGCCGAATAATTAGAACCTGCCGCTGTGGAAACACCTACGTTCACGAAGAACTAGAATCCCCTGAATGCCCAAACTGTGGCCGGATCGGCGAAGTGGAGGACAGAAGAATCCATCGTTGCGAAAACTGCCCTATAGTTGAAAAGTGCCCTCCGGAACGTAAAGAAGGTGGGACAAAGTATGGAGTCTGCATGCACTATAGGCACCCGGATCCGGTGAGATATTGAGGTATATCTACACCGTGGATTCGGGTCCATTCCTTTTTAGTCAAGATGGTCCTAACGCCATGGAAAAGAACTAGCCGGGGTTTATGCCCCGGCTTTCAATAATTGCCTAATAAACCTTATAATAAATTCTGCTACAATTTCCCAATCAGCCGGATCGTCAGAATAAATCCTCTCTATTTCCATCTCCATGGGGCCACCCTCCCCGGTGCCGGATTGGTATAATATATTCAAGGCATGAGTTGTCCAAAAACAGGCATAAAATGGTAACGGGTGGGCACCAGGATGGCTAAAGCAGCGATTTATTGCCGGGTATCTTCGGAGGAACAGGCCGAGAGAGGGACAATTGAAGGCCAGGTCCAATATGCAAAAAAATACTTGGACCTCCATGGGCCAGAGGCTGGAATAACGGAATGGGAATTCTACCTTGATGAAGGGGTTTCCGGGACTGTAGCCCTCCCTGACCGACCGGCAGGAGCTCGCCTGGTGGCCGATGCCCGGGCAGGAAAGTTTCAGGTGCTCTACGTTTACCGGCTGGACCGCCTGGCCCGGAGTGTAAAGCATGTATTGGATACATATGATCTTCTTGAGAAGCAGGGTATCGCCCTCAAAAGTATGACCGAGGCCTTCGATACAGGCACCCCGACCGGGAAGTTCTTCATGACCCTTCTCGCCAGCATAGCAGCCCTGGAGCGGGATACTATCCTGGAACGCACCCAGATGGGCAAAGACCGAAAGGCGCGCCAGGGAAAATGGGTTACGGGGATGCCTCCCTTCGGGTACCGGATCGGGGCCGACGGGTCCCTGGAGGTCTATGAAGATGAGGCCGAGACGATCCGGTTGATTTTCCGCCTCTACCTTGATGGCATGAGCACCATTGACATCGCCAAATATCTCAATGCCCGCGGCATCCCTACCCCGGCCAAATCTAAGCGAACGAAGAATAAGAGCACCGGGAAGTGGCACGCCGGCCATATTTCTATTATCCTCCGGACCGAGGCCTACACGGGAACCTATACCTACCTTAAACGGTCTAAGCGGAGGAAGGATACCATAGAGATACCGGTACCGGTCATAGTTTCTAGCCATGATTTTGTTGCCGCCCAGGCCAAGCTCATAGAAAACGCCGACGCCGCCCGGGGAAGCCGGGGGCGTAATTACCTGCTCCGGGGGCTTATCTTCTGCGGCAACTGCGGCCGGCGGATGGTCGGCAGTTCGGGTATGAGTAAAGAGGGGCGGGTTTACTATCGATGCACCGGCGCCATAAACACAGGTGCTGGCCGGCTATGCAACGCGAAGATGATCCGGGCCAGGGACATTGAACAAGCCGTTTGGCAGGATATTGAGGAGTTTGCTAAGGATCCGGGAAAAGTCCGTGAAATTATGGAGGCTAAAATTAAAGAGAACAAGCAGAAATTGGACCCGGTAAAAGATGAGCTGGCGGGGCTAGAGAAGGCAATCCTCGAGAAGCAGGCGGCCAGGGGCAAGGTGCTATCATTCTGTGCCCGGGGTATAATTTCGGACCAAGAAGCCGAGGAGGAGTTAAAAAACCTGGGCCGGGAGATTGAGACCCTGGTAGCCAGGCGAGATTTTCTTTTTGGCAAACAGCAATCGGCCCAGCAGTTTGAAACGGAAGCCCTCACCGCCCAGGTTCTTATGGAGGACCTGGCGAAACGTCTGCAGGACGTAACTGATGAGCAAAAAGGCGAAATCATACAGGCCCTGGTTAAGCGGATTGACGTTTATACTATCGAGGAAGATGGAAAGCGTCGGTCCAAGGTAGTCATCCAGTACAGGTTTGGGCCAGGTTCGGAAATGGCGTTGTATGGTTCTAAGACTAACAGGAAATGCTAAAATGTGATGAGAAATTTCTGTATAATCTCCTCAGCCTCTCCCAGGAGGGCAACTTTAAAGCCGGCCGTTTTGCTTTGATCTCAGCGGATGAGTAGTCAGTTACCTCATACCACCAATAGCCGATCCCTTAGAGAAGCTACTTCCTGAATGAGAATAAAGGGTATATTTCCAGGTTAAACTTGCCCTTGCCTGTCTTAGTGAGATATACTGCCGAGATAAGGCCGCGTAGCAAATTGTTTTTTGCCGTCTTGTCTTTTGCTGCATGATAAGCTGCCAGGAAGGTTTTGATGTTTTCTTTCAGGGTTACCATTTCCCGCTCGGCATTGTCCGGGGCTTTATTATTTTGCGGGATATTTTCTAAAAGGGCCATCTCCCTTTTTATTTCCTGCTGGCGTTCTAAAAAAGTCTCGTCGTCGTAGACGCCTGCTTCATATTTCTCGCAGATAAAGTTCAACCTGCGCCTGAGTTCAGCTTTTTTTTGTTCTATGGCTTCGGCAACGTCCAGGGTGGCCGCCGCTTCTTTCTGGGCGTTATAGGTCTCATTAAACATTTCTACTAGCTTTTGCGTATCAAATTCGCCTAGCTGTTCCAGGTAATTTAAAATACTTGCCTCTACATCCCGGTATTTTACAAAGCCACACCCATTAGGGCAGAATAAGAATTCTTTGTGATAGACGCTGGTTCCTCCTGTTTTTTTGCGGTAATGCTGGATATTTAACTGCCTTATCATGTGTTTGCCGCATTTGGCGCAGATGACCAGGCCAGCCAGTTCGCAGGGCGAAAAATCCATTTTTACATGGGGCCGGCTGGCGTTTTTGAGGTTAATTTTTGCCTGGGCTATTTCCCAGGTTTCTTTATCTATTATGGGCGGGTGGGCATTATGCACAACTATCCATTCTGATTCGGGCCGCTCATAATACTTGTTTTCAACTCTCCTGCTGGTGCGGAATTTCACGGTACCGATATAAACCTCATTTTCTATTATTCGCTTTACAGAAAGGTAATTCCAACGTGCAGCCCGGCCGGGGCTGGTAATGCCAAGGCGGGTAAGGTAAGTGGCTATTGCTTTGTGGGATACCTCTTTCCCCTCCAACCCGTTATTGAAAAGATCAAATATAAGTCTTACTACTTTGGCTTCCTCTTCGTAAGGTTCAAGGCGCATGGTATTCTGGTTTAAACGGTAACCATAGGGCACCGAGCCGGCAACCCATTTTCCTTCTTTGGCGTATGTATACCTGGCCCCGATTAAGCGTTCGCGGGTCATTTCAAATTCTTCCCTGGCCAGGAACAACTCGAACCGAATCTGGCGGAGGTCGGCGCTGTTTTGCGGGTCATACGTCTTAAAGGGGGTGAGGATAAAAATACGTTTATTTACAATGAGATCATAAATCTGGCCCATGTCGGTATAAGTGCCCCTGCCGAGACGGGGTATCTCCTTGACGGCTATGGCGTCGTATTTACCCTCTTTTAGTTCTTTAATTACCTGTTGGAATACGGGGCGGGTTTCTATTTTATCCCCGGAGCCGATTTCCTCGGCTATATCATACGGGACTTTAAGCCTCTCCAGTTCGTCAACCATTAATTTCCTTTGGGCTGCCAGGGTATCCTCACCGGTTCGCCTTTCCCGGGCTATGTCCTGCCGGGAACGGCGGAGGTAGCAAACGATATTGTTTATAGTTGCATCTTCAGGGAGGTACATGTAGAAACCTTCCTTTTGTTTTTTGGTATGAGTTATATTTCGTTATGTAACCAAATATTCCTGCTTTTTGCAAATACCTCGAAAGGAGCGGTTATATGGCTTCTGACTTAATCCTTCCTGATCCAGATCCCGCTATTCAGCCAGGGAAAGCAGTTATCGGTAAGAACTACCGGGTAAGATACGTGAACCGGGAAAAAAGTCACCCGCTGTATGGCCAGGCCGGGACCGTACAGGCGAGAGCCAGGGGGCCGGGACCAAGGAATTTGCTTGTAAAGCTGGATGACGGAGAACTGGTGGTGGCACCCTGGGGCAATTGGAGAATGGCAAGGGGGGATAGCGATGTTTAAGAACTACCGGCTGATGCTGCTGATAGGCCTAATCTGCGGCGGGTTGGCGGCGTTCGGCGCCGTGACTGCCGTCAACCAGAAAGTCGGCGCGGTCCCGGCGGTGGTGGCGGCAAAAGACATAGAAGGCCGCCGGGCGCTGGCGGCCGGGGACCTGACGGTTTCATTGCTGCCCCGGTCGGCGCTGTACAAAGACGCCCTGGCTTCGGTAAGCCAGGCGGTGGGGCAGGTGGCCAGGGGGTTTATCCCGGCAGGGACGGTCATGCGGGCATCGATGCTCCTGCCGCCCGATAAGGCGGGGATAAGCGGGATTTTGAGCGAATACCCCGGCCTGGTGGCCGTCGCGGTAAAGGTCGATATAGAGACGAATTTGGCCGGCGCTTTGCAGGCCGGGGACAAGGTGCAGGTCATAGCCCGGCATAAAGATGCGGGAGGCGGCAGGCATGAGGTGGTTGCCAGCGCGGCCCCGGTCCTGGCGGTGAACGACAAAGGCGTCATTTTAGGGCTTACGCCGGAAGAAAACGGCAGGTACCAGCAGGCCCTGGCCGGGGGCGCTGCAATATCCTTCGCCCTCCTGGGCGAGTAGGGAGGAGGGGTAGTTCTGGAAAAAGCGATTGTTTTGGGAGACGAAAAATTCGTAGAAACCTTTCTGTCCGGGTGGGCCGGGCCTTTGCCGGTGGCCGGTGCGGCTACGGGTTTGGAAGCGGCGCAGAACCTGGTTTTGGAAGACAATACGGTGGCCGTGGTGGGGTTTCCAGGTGGTGGCGGGGTAGAACTGGCCAAAGAGATAGCGGCCAGGTACCCCCGTTGCCGGGTATTCCTGGCCGTGGACGATAAAGACCTGGCCGATATGGCCCTGTGGCGGCGGATGGCCGCCCGGGGCATCGTGCTGGTATCCGTTAATAATGCTGCCGCGGAGGTGGCGGCGGCGTTAAAGGATGCCGGTTTCAGGGAAGGGCCCGCGCCTTTGCCTTCGGCCCGGGCCGGGGAGAAGCCGGGGAGCTGCCGGGATGAAAGGGGAAAAGTATCTATTGCTTTGTGGAGCACCAGGGGCGGTGTGGGCAAGACGGCCCTGGCCGTCTCCCTGGCAGCCCTCCTGGCCGTCCGGGGCCGGGAGATCAGGAAGGATTACCGGGTGGCGCTGGTGGACGCCGACGCCGACGGCGGGAACTTGAGCTACTGGCTGGGTTGCCCGAATCCCCGGGTGACCCTGCCGGCCTGGCTTGATGCGCCGGAAGACAGCGTTGGCTGGGATACGGTGCGGGAATACCTGCTCGTTCATGAGAGAAGCGGCCTGTACTTCCTGCCGCGCTCCAACCGGGCCACCGACGAGGAATACGTCACCGCCGGGCTGATGGCAAAGGTCCATGCCGGGCTGTCAACGTACTTTGACACGGTGATTTACGACATGGGCACGGCTGTCCGCAAGGAGAACAACTATACTCCTTACCTGCTTTCTACGGTTGACACTATCCTGGTGGTGGCGCGGCCGGACCTGCCCACCATCCAGAGCATCAAGAACGACCTGGACGAACTGGCGCCCAAATGGGGCCTGGACCCGGGCAAGCTGCGGCTGGTCCTGAACCGGCGGGGGAGGGGAGCAGGGTACAAGTTAGGAGATATTGCCAGGCATATGGGTATCCCCCTCCTGCTGCCGGGCCTGCCGGAGGACGTCCATGTAGACCGGGCCGCCGGCCGGGGCGAACCCGTGGTGCTGGCGTACCCGGGCTGCGACTTCAGCCGGGCGGCCGGGCTGATGCTTGCCAACCTCATGGGGCGGGAGTTTGCCGGCGCGGGCGACAAAAAAAGGCCCTGGGAGCATGTGGCCGGGCTTTTCCGCCGCCGGGCGGCTGCGGCGCGGGGAGGTGAGGCTTGATGGCGGGCAGGGACGCTGCTTTGGAGCCTGGCCTGCTGGAAAAGGCGCGCTACCGGGCTATCATGCGCATCCGGCGGGAGAACCGGGAGGTCCTGCGCCGGCCGGAAAGCCACCGGGACTACTTGCAGCGGGTTTTCCGGGAAGAACTGGAACGCATAAGGCCGGACATGTCCATGGGCCAGTTGAGGGAACTGGCCCGGGAACTGGCCCTGGACGTCATGGGCTACGGGCCGCTGTATGACCTGCTCCGCGACCCCAAGGTCACGGAGATCCAGGTCTTCGCGCCGGACAAGGCGCTGGTGGAAAGGGAAGGGGAGATTATGGAAGCCGGGGTCCGCTTCCGGGATATGGACCACCTGTTGAACATCACAAAAAGCCTGGTGGGCCTGGCCGGGGCCAGGCTGGACGAGAACAGCCCCCTGGTGACCTGCCAGCTGCCGGACGGGTCCCGGCTGACGGCTGGCATCGCCCCGGTGGAGTTAAACGGCGTTTTTTTAGGCATCAGGAAGTTCCCGGAGTTTTTGGACCTGGAGGAACTGGCGCGGCGGGGGACTTTGACCCGGGAAGCCGCGGCGTTTTTGCGGCTGGCGGTAGAGGTAGGGCTGAATATCGCCGTCACCGGTCCGGTGGGGGTGGGGAAGACGACCATGATGAACGCTTTAGCCTGCCTGATCCCCCTGGACAAGACCTTGGCTACCACCGAGGAAGTGGCGGAGCTGCAGTTCCCGCGGCGGCGGGACGTGCGGCGGCTGGTGGCTAAATTCCCGAACGTGGAAGGCGGCGGGGAGATCTCCTTGCCTGCGCTGCTCAAAGCCCAGCTGCGCCACCAGCACGACTGGGACATCATCGGCGAGTGCCGGGCGGCGGAGGCCTACTACGTGCTCACGGCAACCACCGCCGGCCACAGCGTCATGACCACCTTCCATGCCGAAACCCCGTCAGAAGCCATTACCCTGCGCTTCCCGGACATGGTCCTGCAGTCGGAAGAAGGGCGCTCTTACGGGGACGCCAGGGCTATCGAGCGCAAAACGGCCTTGAGCTTCGACGTGGTAGTGCAGATGGCCCGGTCCGGGCGGGAGCGCAAAGTGGCGGAGATAGCCGCCGTAGGGTGGGACGGGAAGACGGTGATCGAGCCTTTGTTCCGCCTGGAGGGTGATAAGCTGGTAAGTGCCGGCGGCAGGGGGCTGGAACTGCTTAGAGTCAAGCGGCCCTATCGCAACTGGAAGGCGGTGGGATGCAATGCTGCTGTTTAGCGGCGTCATGGCTTTCCTGGCCGCCGTTGCGCTAACGGCAGGGCTTTTCGCCCGGCGGCGGCGCGACCCCATAGCGGAACGGCTGGAACAGATGCGCCGCAAGCCCTGGCGGGCCAGTTTCAAAGCCCGGATGCGGGCGGGCAGGCGCCGTGAAGACGGCGCGGCGGCCGGGGCCGCGGCCCTGGGGGCCCTGCTTGCCGGGGCTTTGAGCTTTATGGTTGCCGGTTCGTTTTTCGCCCTGTTCCTCGGCGGCGCCGCCGGGTTTTTTTGTTTTCCACGGCTTTTAGAGGAGCTGCGCCGCAAAAAACTGCGGGAGGACTTTGCCAACGAATTAGGATCGGGGGTGCGGGCCCTGGCCCGGGGCTTGCGGGGCGGGGCGTCTTTAGTCCAGGCCTTCGCCTACGCCGCCGGGGAAACGAAAGGGGTTGTGGGCGGCGAGTTCCGCCGGGTGGTGGAAGAGAGCCGGGGCGGCAGCGTCGTCGAGGCGGTAGGGCGCCTGGCGGCCAGGGTGGACATGCCGGAGGCCTGGATGCTGGCCGACGCCGTGCGGATGCTGGGGCGGACAGGCGGGCAGGACAGCCTTTCCCTGCTGGAGGCCTGCGCCGGCGAGATCGCGGCGCGGCGGGCGAGAATACGCCGCGCCCACGCCCAGACGGCCGGCATCCGGTTTGAGGGATTTTTGGCCAGTGTTATCCCTGTGGCCATGTTCCTGTGGTTTTACTTTAGTTTTGGCGACGATTACCGGGTTATGGTGGAGACGGCCCGGGGCCGGACGATGCTGGCCGTTGCCGTGGGGAGCCTGGCCGTGTGCTGGGCGCTGGTACTGGCGATCTTAAGGCGGGCGGGTATGGAAGACTGAGAGGAAAGAGGTGGCCGGAATGTTCTACTCCTTGCTGGCGGGGGCCTGCGTTTTCTGCCTGGTCACGGCTTTCTTTTCCTGGCGGCAGCGCAACCCTTTGGCTGAATGGGTGGAGAGGAGGAGCAGGGCGGCGCTGCCTTTAAAGGCGCGCATCAGCCTTTTTTTGCGGGAGGCCGGGCGGCAGGCGCAAGGTTACGTGCCCCGGGCGCTGGCGGACCTTTTCAGCAGCCGGCGCCTGGCCCTGATGTTGAGGCTGGCGGGGACGCCCTTCGGCCTTGCCGCCGGGGAGTTCCAGGGGCTGCTTTTCCTGGCGGGCCTGGCCGGGATTGCCGCCCTGGTCCTGGGGCGCGCCCTGGGGGCCGGGGCCTTGCCCGGCCTTATGGTGTTGGGCGCCGGCGTGGGCCTGCCCCTCTTGTGGGTGCGGGTTTCGGCCGGCAGGACCCAGGCCCGGATGCGGCGCAGCCTGGGGTATTTCATCCGTCAATTGGCGGTGGGGGCCGCCGGGCGGGTGTCGATCCTTGATATGTTCAAGGACATGGCCGCCAACGCCGGGCATGACCCCCTGGCGCGGGAGATCGAAGCAGTAGTCGAAGAAGTCGAAAGGGGCGGCCGGAAGTTGAGCGAGGCCCTGCACGACATGGCCGCCAACATCGACATCCCCGAGGCTTACGAACTGGCCGCCGAGCTGGCGGCGGCGGAGAGGTACGGCGGCGAGGGCCTTGCCGCCGGCCTTAAAACCCTGGCCCGGTCCCTGGACGCCCGGCGGGAGGCGGAGAGCATAAGCGCCGTCCAGAAGGCGGAAACATGGATCACCATGGTCATCGCCGTCACGGTGGTCCTCTCCGGCTCAATCTTCATGGTGGGGGCCATGGTCCTCAATTTTTTGGAGGTATGGCATTGAGGGAAAGGGGGTGAGACAATCCCGGCCAATCACCTGTGAAAGGAGGTGACATAAATAATGGTGAAGTTCAAGCAGGGTTTTAAAAATGCAGCCGGAAGCTTAAAAAACACCTTAAAGATCCTGGCTGATGACAGCGGGGTCCTCCAGTGGGTGGCTATCACGGCGGTTATGGTTGGGCTGTTTATCTGGGGCTACAACAGGTACGTCAAAGACCCGGCTTATGACACGTTTTCCCAGACGGGCGATTACTTGAGCGCCGGGATCAACGGCGAATAGCCGGCGGGGGGCGGGTTTTAATCCCGCCCTTTTTTCTTTCTAGCAGGAGGGGGTGGGAAAAATAACAAGTTTGGTTAAGCACGTTGTTTTGCTAGTCCTCCTGGCGGCGGCCGGGGTTAAAGATGTGAAGACTTCTAAAATCCCAAACGTGTATACCTTGCCGGCCATCGCCCTGGGGGTATTGCTGGCGGGGCCGGGGTGGAAAGCGGCCCTGCTGGATGCCGCGGCAGGCTTTCTTTTGTTTTTACCGGTTGTGCTGCTGGGCCTGGCGGGCATGGGGGACGCCAAGCTCTGCGCGGCGGCCGCCTCCCTGATTGGGTTCCAGCAGGCGGGGCTGGGGGCCTGGCTGGGGACGGTTTATTGCGCTTTATGGGTTGCCTGGCGGGAGGCCCGGAAAGGAAACTTTTTGCGCTGGGCGAAATCGCAAGTTTACGCCGCGCCGCAGGCCCTGGCAGGCCGGGCGCCGGGAGGGGAAAAATATCCCTTCGCGCCTTTTTTCGCCGCCGGGGTGGCGGCGGCGGTGCTTTGGGGGTGGCTGTCCTGAAGAAAGGCGAGGAAGGGCACGTCCTGGAGTTCACCCTTTTTGTGGGGGTCATTTTCTTCTTCATCTTCGGGATGCTGGTCTACAGCATGAGGGCCAACGCCACGAGCGTCTGCATCAGCGCCGCCCGCGAGGCGGCCCGCACCCTGGCCGTTACCCATTCCGAGGAGCAGGCCAGGGCCAGGGCGGCGGAGGTGGTCCAGTCCAGCCTGTACACCGGCGCCAGGGCCGGTACGACCAGGGCGGGAGAACCCCACAAGGCATTTGACCCGGACCAGCCTAACCCTGAACGGCCGGACGTAATACTTGAGGACGACGGGACCTGGTGCCGCGCCTGGGTGTATTACCACCTGCCCAACGCGGTGCCGGGACTGCCCAGACTCCTGAACCGCAGGGCTTCTCTCCTGGACCGGTACATCACGGTGGGCGGGTACGCGGTGTTTAAACGGGAGGTGGAGTGATGTTTGGCAGGGCAGGCGTTTCCTTTCTTTTGTAAATTATGGTGTAAAAGTTAAATTGTTTTTTTGTGCCGCGTATTGTCACGGCTTTTCCGGGGTCGATCAATGTGGGAATTGAAGTGCATTTTACGCCTGCGCCGGCAAGCTTTAATAAGCCGCCAACCGCCAAAGGAGTATAGCCGTAGATTATAGCTCCTTTTATTAATTTTGTTTTTGAAAGGAAGAGCAGCAGCAGCCTGGCGTCTTCAACAAGCGCATCTTTCAGGTAAGGGTTCCTTTTATATTTACAGGCTAGTGGCAAGTGGACTTCCAGGTAAAGACTATTCAGGGGGAGGTGTAAGTTCACATTTCCTGCGGTTAGAAATTTGAGGGCGAAGTAATAACATAATGGCGATGATAAGTAGAGGCGAAAATATTTTGTTCCGCTTGCCATGCGAATCAAAAAGTTAATGATTTCTGTAAGGATTAAATACCCGAATATAAAAAGCCAGGGCGCAATTAAACAGAAATGCAAAGGCGGTTGTAAGGAAAAGTTGTTTTTAAAAAAGATAAAGATAAGGGGATGAAAGAAATGGATAAAAATAAAATGGAAGGCTACCCAGAAAAAAATACCTGTTATTCCGAAGAGGTTTGCAATGACCCCAATGGCCGAAAAGGGCAAATGTATGATGGTAAAGATAATATGGAGGATTGCCATCAATGCTTGCTTATATGCCTGTTTATAAAGGGATTGCGGATTGCCTGCTATATGGCCATTGCAGCGATGGTGTGCCATTTTATGATACCTCCGGGCCGGGGAATTTGGCTGTTTTCCCGGCTATTTATCATATTGGTGGCGATCAGGACTTCCTACGCTGTTATTGTTGAGGATTTATATAATGAATATTGGTATGGCGGCGGCTTTATAGTTTTATTCTTTTACACGCTCCTATCATTATGGATACAAAAACATGCGGACTATTCTTACCTGGACAGGTTGCTTGAATAATATGCTTTTAATTCTGCATTTTTATGGAAATTCCTCTTTAAACGGGAGGTGGAGTGATGTTTGGCAGGCTGCGCGGCGAGGAGGGTTTTTTGCCCCTCTTTATGGCTCTGATGATGCCCTTGATAATCTTCGCCTGGGGCCTGGCTGTCGACTTCAGCCGGGCCCATTTCGTCAAGGCGGGGCTGCAGACGGCGGTCGACGCGGCGGCGCTGGCCGGGGCCATGACGGCTGTGCCGGTGGTGGAGGTGGAATACCATCCGGTGACGGATGCGGGCGGCAACGTTACTGGAGTGGAGGAGACGGTCACGAAATGGCAGGCGGTTATCCAGGATGAAGCCCTGGCCGCCAGCGAGGCGCGGGACGCCTTCCGGGCCAACAGCGGCTTGCTGGACACAAGCGCCGGGGTGGAGTTCGACGAGGGCAGCGGTTACACGGGGGCGAAGCAGGGCGAAGACGCGTACGTGGCAGAAGCAAGGGCGAAGGTCAGGACGCCCTGGGCGGGCGCGGCGGCGGCCCTGATGGCCGGCGACAGGTCTTTCTATGAGGCGCCGGTCAGCGCCAGGGGCGCGGGACAGGCGGTAGTGAAATCGGATTAAAAAAAGAAAGGACAGGTGGTCTTTTTATGCGGAAGGGTATCGTGGCGTTGATGGTATCGGCGGCTTTTGTCGCGGGGGCAGCCGCCGGTTTCGGCGGCGGGTATTACAAATACGTCGTCGAGCCTCAAAAGCAAGCCGTTGAGATGGCCAAAAAACAACAAGAAGAGATGAACAGGATGGTGCGGCGGGGGACTTTGACCGCGGTAGAGCCGGGCAAAATTACCCTTAAAGTTGAAGACGGCGGCGGGGATATAGGGCAGGAGTTGACCCTATCTTTGAGTGAGGACGCCACCTTGCAGGTGGGGATGAATTTCATAGACGAAGACGGGAAGGCTGGCGTCACGAAATGGTTTAAACCGGGCGATGCCGTAAGCGTCCTGGCCAAAGACGGGGAGGCCCTGGCCCTGTACAGGCCGGCGCGGCCGGGAGAGGAAATACAGGAAGGCGGGGAGGGCGGCGATGCCTTACCTTCCCCTGAAGCCGGCCAGGCGCAGGGGCAGAAAAAGTGATGCAGGCAAAACCTCAATGCGGGGCATTGAGAGCATTTTATGAATTGGGAGGCGGGATTTTGTGTGGAAGGTTTATTTCCAGGAGAAAATTCCTTTTTTATGGAATGACGCTTTGGAATTCCCGGCATGGCTTTTGCCTTTGTTTTACTGCTGGAAATCAGCCCCCTTCGTTTTTGGCCTGGGCGCGGCAGGGTTTGTAGCTGCGGCCGTCTACTCCCGGCATAGCGGCGATGTGTATTATAACGCTCTTATCCTCAAAATGGGCTTCTGGTTTATTTCCCTGGTGTGGGTTCCTTTAAAGGACGCCGCGAAGGTTGAGTTCCGGAATTTGGCGGCGGTGCGGGAAAAAGCGGACGGGTTGGCGGAAGTGAGAAAAAACAGGAAGATCCTAAACAGCATAGCGGACGGCTATGGGGATGAAGTTTACGGCAAGGCCAGGTAGGGCCCTGCTACGTGTCAACGGCCCGGCATCGCGGCGGTTTGGATAGATAAGGCGGCAGGCGGCAGGAGCGCTTTTTAAGCGCCCCTGCCGCTTTGATTTAAGGCCTTCCGGCTGCCTTTGCATTGTACCGCCGCCCCGGCCGTAACGGCAAGGGTGCGGCCTGCGGCATATGCTCCTTCGCTTCGCTCAGTCCGCTATTCCTCGGCCCGGCCCAGCACTCAAAAAAATTGAGTGCTGGGCTGCCCTTGCCTCCCGGCCGGGCGGCAAGTTTTACAGTTAAGGCCGGAAGGCTTGAGGCTGGAGGCCTGGATAAGAGATAAGGGGTGGCAAAAGATGGGGAGATATGAGGTCGGGGCGAGCTGCCGGTTATATTGATAAATTGGCAGGCCTGGGGTAAAATGGAGGTGAGGAAGGTGGCTGAAATGGTAACACCTTCAATACTTCTGGCCCGGGAGGGACCATTCATGAATGAAAAAATAGTTTATTCTATGGCTAAACGTATACAGGAGAAGTTTAATCCCGAAAAAATAATAGTTTTTGGCTCCTGGGCGAGGGGTGAAGCCGGGCCGGACAGCGATGTTGACATCCTGGTTATCATGGACTGCACGCGGGAACAAAAGCGGGAGATACAAGCAGCCATCAGGAAGGAACTACGGGAGTTTAATGTCCCTAAAGATATTGTAATTGCTAGCACGGAGGACATAAACAAGTATAAAGATGCCTGGTGGACTGTTTACCATCCTGCCCTTGCGGAAGGGAAGGTGCTTTATGAACAGCAGTGAGAGGAAAGAAGAAGCCTTGAAATGGCAGGATAGGGCGAGAAGGGACCTGCGGGTGGCGAAGATGCTTTTTTATGATAAAGAACCGGAATTTGATCTGGCTTGTTATTTATCGCAGCAATGCGCCGAAAAAAGTTTAAAAGCCCTTTTAATCCACCGGGGGATAAGGTTCGCTTACAGGCATGATCTTGACTACCTTGTAGGGTTATTGCCGCCGGGGGAACAAGAAACATATTACAACATAAGATTGGAATGGTTGAGCGGATGGGTTACTGAAGGGCGTTATCCTGGAGACACCGCAGGTGCGACAAAAGAAGATGCTCAAAGAGCAATCGAGATAGCGGAAGTTATATATAATAACGTTTCCAGGTCTTTGCAAAACGGGTAGGTGGCGTTTTCTGATTTCCGTTAAATGTAACGAAGGAGGAAGGTAACATGCTTCCCAGGTCCAAATTCAAAATAAAGGAGGCCGATACCGTGACCCGCAACCTCAACATTGTTGCCGCTTTCCTCCTGGCCGCGGCCGTATTCCTGGCGGCCGGGGGAATTGCGGAGGCGAAGAATTCGAATGTAACGTTTGTGATAGATTACAATCTTTTCGCATATTTGACACCAAATAAAGAAGTCAACCACGGGATAGTGAACCGCGAGATGGACGTGGCCCCCTTCGTCGAAAACGGTCGCATCTACATCCCCGTGCGCTACCTGGCCGAGGGGATGGGCGCCTCGGAAAAGGACGTAGTGTGGGACGAAGCCACCAAGACCGTCACCATCAGCCTGGAAGGCACCACGGTGAAGCTCCAGATGGGGAGCAATATCCTCTACGTCAACGGCGAGCCTCAAGAGATGGACGTCACCCCGGTCATCAGGGACGGCAGGGTGTTCCTGCCCGCCCGGTTCGTGGCCGAGGCGTTCGGGTACGAGGTTACTTATAGGGGCGGGGCCGACAAAGGGGTATATTTTCACTATAAAAAAGAATAACATTAAACCCAAGGAGGTGAACGGCCCCGGCGCATTGCGACGGGGCCTAAACTATGCGCCTGGAAAAGAAGGCGGCGGGGAGAGTTTTTCTCTCCTTTTTTGTTTCTCTCGCATTGATAACGGTTGCGGCTTTTACGGCGCCGCGGGAAGCCGGGGCGTGGGCCACCACCACGGCCGGCCCGTACGGGCTAAAATACGCCTACACCGAAGGGGCGTTCTTCCAGTTTTACTCGGTGCACCCCTTGCTCGTGGGGAAATACGGCGGGGACGAGTGGCCTAACAGCTCGCAGATGGTCGACTTGCCGGAAGAAGACCGCTTCGCGCCGGACATGCTGTTCGCGCCTATCGACTATTCCACGGGCGGGCTGGACATAGGGGCGGGGTACGGCTTCATGCATCCCGCGGCTGTCCCGGAGGACCTGAAGACCTGGCTGGAAGCCCTGGAATGGCCCGAGACAGGCGGCTATTACAACGTCACGGACGCCGGGGAAAACCAGGGGAGCATTGCTGTCCGGGACATATTCTACCACAACTACTACGGCACGTATTTTAAAGCCGCGTCCAACCCCACAAGCGCCTCGGCTACCAGCCCCCTCGACATGGGCGACAGCGGCAGCGGCACCCAATGGGTGGCAGCGATCAACGACGGGGAGTATGATTTCACGCCGGTGTATTACCATGAGAGCCTGCCGGAGATAGGAGAGAATCCTCAATTTATCTACCTTTACAGCTTCACCAAAGAGGGGGCGATAGGCTTCCTCCACCGCATGTACCAGTCGTTTTCCGGCGGCCTTCAATTCCTGATGCCCGACGGCGGGTGCGAGTTCAAGATGGTGGCCTTCACCGCGGACCTTTCGGTGGCGTCCGTCGCCGCGGGGACGCCGGGGAGCGACGGCATGGCCGCCTACGGCGTGGTTATTGAAAACCTCTCGCCTTTCGAGGCCCACAACGCCCTGTTCGAGCTGTACGCCTGGCCGGACGGCGCCTCGTTCCCCACCCTGGTGGCGAGCAAAACGGTGAGCGTGCCCCGCGCCAGCGTGGCCAAAGGCACGCCGGGCGCGGTCACCCTGACGGGATTTTTCGCAGCGCCTGTCGGCGAGGATTTCCGCCTGATCGCGACCATCAACGCCCCGTACAGCGCTTCCGGCAGCGTCCTGGGCAGCAACCCCGGCAGGTGGTCGGGCCAGCCGTACAAGCCCTTGTACGAGGACAGCGTGCCGCCGGGCATGACCGCGTTTATGGAGTATTACTACGACAACAACGTCAAGGCCACCAGCCTCATAAGCGGTTCCCCGGAGGACGATTCTTCCGGCGGCGGCGGTTCTTCCAGCGGCGGCTCTTCCGGTTCAAGCGGCAGCGGCGATGAAGAAGAGGAGGAAGAAGGCGAAGGCGACCTCATAGCCCGCAGCGTGATTTTGTACAGCAGCAGCGGCAGCCAGATGGCCGGCGCCTTGACCGCCAGCACGGAATACACGGTAAAGGCGTCTTTCCGGTCCACCTTCGACGTAGGCGGGTACGCCCAGCTGCGGTTATATCGCAAGGACACAGGATGTTCCTTGAGCGATTCCAAGTATGCCTACTTCGAGCCGGGAGGCAGTTTGACATGGACCACAAAAGTCACTTCAGGCACGGTCGGCACAAAAACCTTTATAGCGACTGTCAACCTCTTCTACGACGACGGGGAGTGGAACCCGGGAAAATTCAGGGTCGCGGCAGACCAGGGACTGGTGGAAGAGACCACTTATGACAACAACAAAGTGGAAGAAACGTATGCCGTAAACGAAAACACGGAGCCGAGCACGGAAAGCAACTACGCCGAATATTACCCTTACGTGAAAAAACTGGTGCCGCGTTACCGGACAGAGACCCGGTGGATATGGGTGCCGGAAGTGAAAAAGGTGCCGGTGTATTTTAACAAGAGCCAGCCGAAAATCCGGGTGCGGCTGATACCGTTCACGGGAGAAGGAGAATGAAAGGAGGATAAACGCGATTGCAGCTAAAAAAACTGCTGGCGCTGTCTTTTTTGCTGCTCGCCGCGGCGTTTTTTCCGGGCCGCGCCGGGGCCGAAGAGGCGGGGTGGGAGACCCTGGCCGACGGCACGAAGGCTTACGGCTTCTGGGCGGCATACGGCGGGACCGAGTTTCTAATCGAGTGCGACCCGGACACGGGCGAAAAGACGGGATACGCCTACGTCAACAGCGGCAAGTACGTGGCGGAAGAGGCCACGGTGCTGGACGGCTATGACGAGACGTACTATATAGACTACAGCCAGCCCAAGCGCTACCTCTACCCGCCTTATTTCTTCCCCCTCATATACAGGGACACGACTTTGTCGATAAGGCGGGGCACGGAAGACCCGGAAATGGTGTATTACCCTTACGGCACGACGCTTTCTGAAGACTGGCGGCAGGTGATAGTGCCGGTCTACAACCCCAACGAGTGGCCGATCACGGCGCAGGTCAACCTGACTATGGCCAACGGGGACAAGTGGTCGGGCGAGATATACCTGGACGCGGGCGAGACCAAATACGTGCTGCTCAAAATACCGGAAGGGGCCAAGGCCAATTCAGGATCTAGCAGTTTCAAGACGACGTACATCACCGCTTACGGCAGGGTTGAGGAAAACCACGACCCTTACGCCCCACCGAAATACCAGGAAGACCCCCGCGCGTCCGACGGCAATGTGGTGGCCAGGCATGCCGACTTCAGGGGATTAAGTTTTGGCAGCCCGGAATGGTATGACGAGCGTGATTCTCAAAAGGTTTTTATACTGCAACCGGCTTTCAAAGAGGTGATGCGGTGGGTGCCGGATGACCCGGGCAACTGGCGCGTAGGGCATCCGGAGTATGATACGGTGCCTGGTTACCGGTGGACGAGGGTGGATGTAAGCGTGCCCGGCACAATTGAGGGTGAGCCGTTGCCGATCCCGGCCACCCAGGAGGATATCGACAATCTGCGGGCTGTAGGGCCAGTGGAAGGTAAATATTATAAAACCGAAGGGGCTACGGTTAGCGTTTGCAATAAAGATAAAATCGCCAGCGGGCGGGACGAAGACGGCGATAAGATTGACGTATACCGCTATTATTACAAGGCTAGAATCCCGGTGATTAACAATACCGGCTTTATTGCCAGGTTTGATAACCTGAAACTGGTCACCCGGCAACGTATTAACGGCGACTGGGAAAAAGTGATCATGCCGGGAAGCGCGTCGGGCGGCCCCGTCCCACCCGGGGAAACAGGAGAGTTATATGCCGAGTTCACCCAGGACAACTACGAGCTTGTGAATAAAAAGAAAAATATCTGGGAAAGGCAAAGAATATTCAGCCCAAGAGTGATTGCTGGGAGCGTGTTTAACGGTATCGGTGGCATATACTATCCCCAAATACTAGAGACGGATGTCACCATCAACGCCGTGGCCGGTTGCGAGGATTACAATAAAGAGCGGCACTGGTCGAGGGAATTCATGCCTTCTCTGAGGGTAACCATGTTTGATTTCGAGGAGGTAATGACACCCGAAGAACTGGCAACCTTTGCCCAATACGTAGATCCTGGTATCAGGGACAATATCATCCATTTCCTGGCTGGACGGCTGGAGTTGATGGAAGTAAGCGCAGAATACAACAGGTATGACGCTATTTTTGACGATTAGGCTGATGCCGGGGCGAAAGACCCCGGCTTTTTTGTGTAGTGAGGCTTTAAGAAGAAAAGGAGCGAGGTTTTATTTTGGCACTCCAAGTTAACAATCAACCGGACCTGGCCCCGGTCAGGGCCGTAGGGGTAGACGCATGAAAGTTTCAAAACCAGCCATGGTAGATCGAAAAGATACCTGGCGTTTTATTACTAAAGCTTTATGCCGCATACTCTGGTATTCTTCTTGGGTGTTACTCTTTTTGGATGTATTCACGTTTTTCCTCGTGCTAATAGCTGCAGTCCTGCTGTTTACACAGGGTTTTAAAATTGAAGCCATCCGCTTAATTAAGCTGAGAGGCTTTTTCTCTTTGCCAGGACTTCTTATAGCTTTTTGGGGGATGTTAATTTGTTGCCTCGCAGATCCTGGTAAGAGGCTAAATTCATTGCGTCATATGATCTTTCGATTGGGTCGTCGGGGGGCAGATTCACTGTGGCTTTCCAAAAAAAGGGGGCACTTTAGCATAGAAATGAGTTATAATACTACTGAGAAGGAGCATTTTGCCGGAACGGAGAAAGCCATTATGGTAACAAACGACAGGGAAATTAGGCAGGAGATTAGCGATAGCCTCATAAAAAAATATGGTAAAGAACCGGGCACTATGATAGTCCACGAGTTAAAGGTGTGCCAAGGGGAAGCCCGAATTGATATAGCCTTGGTTAATGGTGCTATGCATGGCTATGAGATAAAAAGTGATCGAGATACCCTGGAGAGACTACCAGGGCAAATTAAGATATATAATCGAGTGTTTGATACTATTACTATTATTACTGGTATTAGTCATTTAAAAGAAGTTGCTACCCTAATACCCCCTTGGTGGGGAATTAAGGTAGCAAGCTGCGAGGCTTCAGGTAAGATTACCATAACAGAAATACGTCAACCAGAAAGCAATGCTAATATTGACGCCTTTTCCTTGGCCCAGTTTCTTTGGAAAGATGAGCTTGTGGATTTAGTTATGCGCTATAATGTGGGCAAAGAAATAAAGAGACTAACACGTGCTCAACTTTGGGCTTATGTGTCGGAAAATATTCCGCTGGAAGAACTTAAGGCATATGTTAGAGAATGCCTTAAGAAGAGACAAGCATGGCGACCTGATGCCCAACGTACGTTAAATGATGATTAGTGTTAATCGGTACCCAACTTCTCATATTTCCATGGTTACAATTATTAGAGCCGGTGCATTTTTGATTAGCACATTCATAAATTTTCATATCTCCCCAACTAAAATCTTTACCACAGAAGATGTCTGATATATTAATAAGTTTTTGTGATAGGCTGTGAAATTGTGTATAATCATAAGGGTTTCTTGGATCGCGAATTCCACGGACAATATACCATGTATTTTCTGAGGTATATCTAATGGTTGGTATTATAGTAATGCTGTGATCGTATTCCTGATCATGTGGATCGTCCGGTCCATAGTCTCCAAACTTAACATATGAATGTTTGTTGTGGACTTCCTTCCATAATATCCATTCCTTTCTTTCCAATAACGATATTTTGTTTTGAGGAACATTCAAACTTTCAGGGAATGAGGACCCAGCCACAATTACATTTCTAAAATCCGAAGCTTTTATTTGAGTAAGCATAAAGCATATAACAGTAGCTAATGATTTTATAACGTCTTGAGGCAATTGTACTATTTCTCCCAAATCAACAATTAAATCAATAGATTGTTTATCAGCTCCAGCGTCTTTATATAATCGCTCCTCAAAGTTATTTACGTCCTCAAGTTCCTGAATGCCCACCCTCAAGGCAATACCGTTAGAGAATATGTTAGCTTTTTCGCGTATTAATTGAGAATACTCTATAGGTTTGCTTGCTGAAATAACCGGTATTATAGCTAGCTTAGAGCTTTCGGGCTCGGTCAATACTGCTTCCATAAAATCATTTAAGTCGTCTCTAAAGGTAGGGTGAAAATCAAGGTAAAACCGCCGCCCTTCACCCCAATTTTTTATAATTTCACTTGCGAAACTATCTGGTTTGGTCTCCTTCATAATATTTAGTACAGGGCATAAGTTATTTTTGGCTTCATCCGACAACCTACGCAACGCCAGTCGTTCTCCTTCTTTCCATTTAAGAATGGGTACATAAAACTCTGGCATAGATGGCAATCCCCCTAATTGCAGCATAAAATTTTTATAAACAATAATACCACATATATTTAAAGAAAATGGTCGATTGTTGTCGTGTAATCTCATATTTATGGTGGCTAGGGCATATTGCTGCCCTGGCTTTTTTTATGAAGGACTTTATTCAACCAAAGAAAAAGGAGCGTGGTTTTATGCTGGCACTTCAAGTTAATAACCAACCTGGCCTGGCCCCGGTCAAGGCCGTGGGGGTAGACGTGGGGTACGGTTTCGTCAAGGCGGTTTCGCCGGTGGCCAGGGTTTCCTTTCCCTCGGTAGTGGCGCCTTATATTGAGGACCCCCTAAGTGGCTTGTTTTACGATGGGACGGGCCACAGGGTACGGGTGCGGAAGGCTAACGGGGAGGTAGAGGAAAAACTTGTCGGCGAGGCGGCCCTGCGATCCCTGGCGGCCACTGCCACCTTAAGCCGGGAGAAACCTGCATCCCTCCATGATCTGATGCTGTTGGCGGCCGCCTACCTGGCGGGCGCCGGGGATAAAGGACCATTTCCCAAACAGGTTGACCTGGCGGTGGGGTTGCCCCTGGCCTATTTCCGCGCCCAGAAGGACGCTTTGAAGAAGCGCCTGGAGGGCCTGGCGGCCTGGGTGAGCGTGGACGGTGGGGAAGAGAGGTATATTAGCTTCGGCAAGGTGCTGGTATTCCCCCAGGGGGCGGGGGTGGTGCTGGCGGGGGATGTAGTCCTGCCCGGGAATGGTTATCTGGGAGTGGTCGATGTGGGAACATACACCACCGACTACCTGCTCTTTGAAGACCGGGGTGATGGTGTCCCCCGTCCCCTGCCGGAGGTCTGCGGCAGCCTGGAGGCTGGCGTGAACCTCCTGCACCGCGCCCTGGCGGCCGAGTTCCAGCGTCAGACGGGCGCCCCTCTGGCCCCGTCCATGTACCAGGAGGTTGTTGAAGACGCACTAGCCGGGCGGCCCATTCACTATGCAGGCAAGGATATCCATCTTGAGGAAAAGTTACTAAAGGCCAGGCGCGATATCGCCCAGGCTATCGCCCAGGGGGTGTTGGCCGCCTGGGGCGGTCGGTCCGGGTTTGTGGCTCTGACGCTCCTCGCCGGCGGCGGGGCCTGCCTGTTTGGAGAAGAACTTCTGCGAGCCTTGCCGGGGGCGCGGGTGGCTAAGGAACCGCTATTCGCCAATGCTATGGGTTATCTTAAGATGGTTTGTAACAATGATTAAGCCTTGCAATTGCTAATACAACAGGGGTTTTAAAAGAGATTTTGTAACAATAGTGAGTATGTAAGGACATAGCATTCTTTGTTTGTAACAAACGAGGTGAAATATATTGTCCGGTGCCTTGAAACGCCTTAATTTGCAGTTACCACAAAACCATCCCGTATTCCGTTACCCGCCCCGCATCAGGGCAAAAGTGGCCCGGGAATGGCTGGACCTGGGGATGCGCCTGGCGGCCATAGAAGAAAGGTTGGCCAAGCTGGAAGAGCGGGGGGCTGTTCCTTCTGCTTCAGGCGCTGACAATGGGGAAGGGAAGAAAATTGACCCTATCAAATTCCGGGAAACCCTGGCGGGAGTTTTTGATTTTTAAAAGAGAGGTGGTGGCCAGAGGTGGGGGAGAAGAACCCGTTTGTACCGGTGCACGTGCAGGTGTCAGAACTGGTCCTTATACCTGAGAGCGAAATTATCGTTTTAAAGCCGCCCGGGCAGACGCCCGTGACGGTTTACTATATCGGTCCCGACCAGATGGAAAAGGTAGAAGAATACTTCGCCAGCAAGTGGAAACTCTACAGCCCCTGGCGGAAAGAAGGTGATTCCCTTGCTCAAAAAAAGCGACGTCGAAGCGGTAATAAGGCACCCCGAAAGGATACGGGTCTACTACCATCCGATAGTGGAACTTACGTCCGGGCGGTTATGGGGGTATGAGGCTTTGGTCCGGGGTGAGGGAATTCTTGCCAAACCGGGGCGGCTCTTTAAAAGCGCCGCGGCCTGGGGGCTTTTGGGCGAGCTGGATACGGTCTGCTTTCTGGCCGCCCTGGCCGGCGGCTACCCGCCGGAGGGGTACTTAAGCGTTAACGTGACGGCGGCAGGGCTGGTTGCTATTGACGCCGGCGCCTATGCGAATCCACGGCTAGTCATCGAGTTAACCGAGTATGGCTTAAGGGATATACAGCAATTAACGGGTACTTTAAGTGCCTGGCGCGGGAATGGCGCCAGGATAGCTATAGACGACGTGGGGCCGGATATAGGCCAGCTTAGGGCGGCCCTGTACCTGCGGCCTGATTTTGTAAAAATAGATCGTTCCCTGGTGCGGGGCTGCGACTGCCATGTTTCTAGCCGCCTGCTGCTGGCCCAGGCCCTGGAGGTATGCCGTTAC
>NZ_BJKN01000003.1:62431-267954 GCF_006538365.1 Moorella sp. E308F
CCAGCTTAGGGCGGCCCTGTACCTGCGGCCTGATTTTGTAAAAATAGATCGTTCCCTGGTGCGGGGCTGCGACTGCCATGTTTCTAGCCGCCTGCTGCTGGCCCAGGCCCTGGAGGTATGCCGTTACCTGGGGGCGGAGGTAATTGCCGAGGGTATCGAAAAGCCGGGCGAGATGGAGGTTTTGTTGGATCTGGGCGTGGAGTACGGACAGGGCTATCTATTGGGTAAACCACAACCTGGCTGGGGAAAGGTTTGCGTTATGGCCGCCTGGGTTTGACGGTGGAACCATGGGGGCTGCCGCAACGTTTACGCCCTTACGGGCTAGCGTAGCGGCAGCCCTATTATAAAGCAACAGCGGTAGGCAGCAGGAGCGGCTTTAAGCGCACCTGCTGCCTTGATTTTAAGCCTTGCTAGCCTTCCGGCCGGCCCTGGATTATACCGCCGCCCTGGCCGGTCCGGCAAGGGTACGGCCTGCGGCATAAACGGCCTCCGCCCCACCCTCCGGGCGGGTCCCCTCCATTTATTCCTCGGCCCGGCCCTGCGGGCCGCCCTTGCCTCCCGGCCGGGCGGCAAGCTTTTCTGTTAAGGCCGGAAGGCCAGGGGCCGGAGGCCGGATAACAAACAGGGAGGCGATCAAAATGTTCGCAAGTAAATGGATGGGAAGGCCGGGCAGTATGAGGATAGGGGTTGATATCTGCAACACCATAGCCAATGTCAACGCGGAAATTTTAAAGTGCTATCATGTATCCCTGGATGTATATCCTTTCCCTGAGCTACCGGCAGGCTTTTTCTCTACCACAGAGGGGCTAACGCTGCTGGCCCGGGCGAAACCCCTTGCTGGCGCAGCGGAAGTTCTAAAGAATTACGCACTTCATGGACACGAGATTATATACATTACCAGCAGGCCGGTCATAGCAGCAAATATAACCCGAGAATGGCTTGCTGCCCATGGCTTCCCGCGCGGTTCTATTGTTTTCCTGCCCAGGGGATATAAAAAAGTGTTTGCGGCTCATTATGGGATAGGACTGTTCTTTGAAGACGACCCTATAGAGGCGGCGGGGCTCCAGGAAGCAGTATGTCAGGTCTATATGCCGGTCTGGCCCTACAACAGGAACGTAAAGGGCCGTTACATTCAAATGTTTACATCGTGGAAAGAAGTTGTAAACCATGCCGATTGCTTTTCCTCTGGTTATATGGTACTATAATCATTGGAAGTGGTAAATTTTGTATAGATATACATGATATTATTCTCCAGGGGCGAATATCTTATGTCTCCAAACAAGAGAGCTATTAATATTGTTAAACTATATGCAGAAACTTTGAGAAGGAAGAACCTCCCCGTTAAGTCGGTAATCCTTTTCGGCTCCCAGGCAAGGGGTGACTACGAGCCGGACTCTGATATTGATGTTCTTGTGGTTACTGAAAAGCTTGATAAAAAAATCCGTGAAACCATAATAGACGAAGCATACGAAATTAGCCTTAAAGAAGATATCCCGGTAATACCCCTTGTATACGAACTCAAAGAGTTTCAATCTCCCCTGTTCCGGGCCGGGCCCTTTTATCAAAATATAAGCCGGGAAGGGATTAATATTTTATGACCGATATCGACCTGAAAAAATTATTTGCCCGGGCTAAAATGGAAAAGGCATGGGAAGCCTGGGATGAAGCGGAATGGGCTTTCAAGGGTGGAAAATACCCTGGCGCGGTCAACAGGATTTACTATGCATTTTACAGGGCATGTTTGGCTCTGCTTGCTTTCCAGCAAAAGATCCCGACCAAACACTCGGCAGTAATAGGCGAGGTTAACCGTATTTATGTGAAAGAGGGGCTGCTGCCCCGGGAAATTGGAAGGTTTCTCCATGGCTTGCAAACGGCCCGCACGGAAGCGGATTACAGGGATAAAGATTTTTCCCGTGAAGAGGTCCAAGAATATTTAGAGCAAGGAAAGAGGTACCTGCAACAGCTTGGGGAATTAGTCGCCAGGCTAGCAGATGATCCATTACGCAAAAACTAAATTAATCGCCCCTTTTGCCGGTGGCCCGGAAAGCCACCGGTTAAATTTTTTAAAGTCCAAGAAGCAAAAGTAACAACCTGAAAGCAGCCTCTCCCAGGCCGGTGGCGTATTTCAGCCTCCGGCTATTTTTTTTGGGGTACACCTTATGGATTGGGCAACAACTGCCGGCTAAAGGGGAGAGGGTAACTTGAGCGAAATTGTGCGCGGCCGTACCAAGGGGCATCTGGTAGTTGATAATCGTATCATCGACGGCTTGCTGGAGATCGGCGGCATTGACCTGGCGGGCTTTTATACCGCCCTGAAGAGATTCGTTGACCGGCGGGATTCCCTGGATAGCAAGGCTGCCATGCCCTGGACGGTGGATTACTTCTGCCAGAAGTTTAAGATGGGCAAGCAGAGGTTTTACCGCCTGGCGGAAATGCTCTGGCGGGTGGGTTTGCTGGATGTAACTAAGGATTACGGTAAAATGGCCGGCCGGGAAGGAGCGGCCGGGTGGAGAAACCGCTACGCCGTCCACGATGACCCGGGTTATGAAGGCCCGTTGCGGGAAATTCGCGGGGGTACATTCAAACACACCGGGAAAGAGGGGAGGTATTCCGATACAGAACTTCCTGGGACTAAAGTCCCGGGTATTCCGATACAGGTATTCCTGGAGCGGAATGTAAGAAAAGAAAAGTATAGAAAAGATGATGTTGTTGTTGTAACGCACCACTCGGAAACAAAACCTGGCCAGGAAAATAAAACCCAACAGACGGGCAAATCTGCAGAGGAGGGTGCCTCCTTTGAAGCACCGGTAACCTGTAACGGCTTAACAAGTGAAGATGGGGGTCAAGCGTATCAGGATTTCGCCAGCCGAGTCCAGGAGGCGTTCATAGAAGCAGTAGGACATCCCTTGCCCAGGGAGATAATGGGTGAATTGTCGGGTTATCCTCTGGATTACGTTCTCGGTAAGATTGCCATGATGAAGCAAGGAAAAGAGAAGTCTAACGCCGTGGGCTGGCTGCTGGAGGCCTGCCGGGAG
This sequence comes from Moorella sp. E308F, assembly GCF_006538365.1. Taxonomy (NCBI): domain Bacteria; kingdom Bacillati; phylum Bacillota; class Clostridia; order Neomoorellales; family Neomoorellaceae; genus Neomoorella; species Moorella sp. E308F. The sequence continues at coordinate 65,467 of NZ_BJKN01000003.1, forward strand.
GACTACCGGCACCTGCCGGGGCCGAAGCCGGCCAGGAAAGGAAGAGGGAAGTTGCCTAGAGCACCGGGAACCGGCAAAGAGCATGACAAGTACCGGGAATTATACAGATTAGTCTAATTTATGGCGGGAGGTGTAAGGAGGATGAATACCCATCACAAGTTCTACCTTGGTGATGCCCTGGAGGTCCTTAAAAGGCTGCCGGCAGAAAGCGTCAACTGTTGCGTTACTTCCCCGCCCTACTGGGGCCTGCGCGATTATGGGATGGAGGGCCAGGTGGGAGGAGAAGATACCCCGGAAAAATACGTTGCCAGGTTAGTAGATATTTTTTTCGAGGTCAGGCGGGTGCTCCGGCCAGACGGGACTCTCTGGTTAAACCTGGGCGACTGCTACGCCAGCCCGGGTAAAGAGGGAAAGTGGGATGAAAAGAGGCACCAGCAGAACACCGGACGCCGTCTTTATCATATGCAGGCGAACAGGGGTAGAGTGCCGGGGCTGAAAAACAAAGACCTGGCGGGTATTCCCTGGGCGGTGGCTTTCGCCCTCCGCAACAACGGGTGGTACCTCCGCAGCGATATTATCTGGTACAAGCCCAACGCCATGCCTGAAAGCGCGGTTGACAGGCCTACCAGGGCCCACGAATACCTCTTCCTCCTGAGCAAATCCGAGAGGTATTACTACGATTACCAGGCGATCCAGGAAGATGCCATCAGCGGGGATCCCTACAGGCCCCGGGGTTCGGTGGCGGTGCTGAACAACCTGAATAGCGGTCGCAGGAAGCAAGACGAAACTGGCAACCGGCGTTATACCGGCTTCAATGCCCGGTATCACCCCAGGGAAAGACGCAATAAACGTTCAGTGTGGATTGTACCGACCAGACCTTTCCCTGAGGCCCATTTTGCCGTATACCCCCTCGACCTGATCAAACCGTGTATCTTGGCAGGCTGTCCCCCTGGGGGCACGGTCCTGGACCCCTTCGGCGGGTCCGGGACCACATCCCTGGCGGCAAAGCAGCTGGGGAGAAACAGCATTTATATTGACCTGAACCCCGCCTACCTGGAAATGGCGGTCAAGAGGATGCAGTTTGAAGTGCAGGAGTTGTTTTCCACCCACACTTACGAGGTGATAGGGGAAAAAAGGCTAGAAACAGTTGCTACTTGATCAAAGCACATGGAGGTGGCGGGACATGGACACAAAAACTGGACCCGGGGGTACTGCAAAGGCTTTACAAGCACCGGGGGCCAAAGTATGCGCTGCCTGCCGGCATTACTGGGGCAAAAAACGAGGGCATTGCGATATAGCAGGCAGGGGGGTCAACCCTTATGGGACCGCTTGCCGGTATTTTAAAGCGCTAGGGGAAAAAGGAAGTTAAGGGGGCCGCCGCAACGTTTAAGCCCTTACGGGCTAACGTAGCGGCGGCCTTATTATAAAGGCAACAGCGGTGGGCAGCAGGAGCGCTTTTAAGCGCACCTGCTGCCTTGAATTAAAGCCTCCAGGCCTTCCGGCCGTCCTTAGATTATACCGCCGCCCCCGGCCTATTGCCGTCAAGGCTGGCCCTGCGGGCCACCGCTAAAGCGGCGCTGGCGCGGCCTTGACGGCGGCCGGGGCGGCAAATTTTACAGTTAAGGCCGGAAGGCCAAGGGCCGAAAGGCCAAAAAGATAAGGAGGCGGTACGGATGGCTGTAAAACTGGAGGAAAGCAAGGTCAAGCAGGCAGTGGATAGTTTACTGGTTATGTTTCAGAGTGGTGACCTGCCGGAGAAGGCGGCGCGGACCTTTATCAACGCCAGGGCGGGATACGGAAAACCGAGCGATAAGTGGAGCCTGGGCAACCGGCTGCTGATGCTCATTGCCGGGACGGAAGACGCCAGGGGCTACCAGCAGTGGCGGGAGGCCGGCCGGCAGGTGAAGAAGGGAGCCAGGGCCTTTTACATCCTGGCGCCGATGACCAGGAAGGTTACTCAGAAAGTGATTGACCCGGAAACCGGGGAAGAAAAACAGGAGGAAAAAATTATCGTAACCGGGTTCCGGGGAGTGCCGGTCTTCCGGTACGAGGATACGGAAGGGGAACCGTTGCCGGAAGTAGATTATTCCCCGCCGGAGCTCCCGCCGCTTTATGAAGTGGCCAGGCGGTTTGGGGTGGAAGTGAAATACCAGCCCTTTGCCGGCCAGGCCGCCGGTGCTTTCCGGCCCGGGCAGAAGCAGGTAATCCTTTACTCCCATGACGTGGACGTGTTCTTCCACGAGCTGGCCCATGCGGCCCACAATACCATCCGGCCCTTAAAGGGCGGCCAGCACCGGGACCAGGAGATCGTAGCGGAAACGGTGGCCTGTGTTTTATGCGAGCTATACGGGGCGAAAGGATACCTCTGGCACGGGTGGGAGTACATCAAGCATTACGCCGGCCGGGACCCAAGGGCGGCCCTGAAGGCGATCATGGCGGTCCTGAATGAAGTGGAGGAAGTGTTAAGGCGCATCTTTGAGGCGGAGGGCATGGCGGCGGACAAGGTGGCATAAGAAATAGCGAGCAGGAACCCAGCCCTGCCTCCCGGGTAAAAAGCCCGGCAACCGGGAGGCAGGGCACTAAAAAAAAGGGGGCGGCAACTAATGCCACAGTACGAAGTCAAGGCGCCAAGCGGGAGAAAACTGGTTGTGGAAGCCAAGGATTCCAGCCAGGCGAAACGCCTGGCCTGCAAGAAGTGGGGCATCAAGCCTTCAGACTACTGGTGCGGCGTTACCTCCCTTAAAGCCAGAAGGGTTGACAGATAAAGCCGTAAGCAAAGGAGGAGAAGAGAAATGGGAGCGGCCAGGCCGCTAGAATATGAAGTCTTTAGAAAAGCTTCGCGGCGCGAGCCCTGCCCTGTATGCGGCAAAACGGACTGGTGCGGGTTTAACAGCTACCTTTGCAGCTGCATGAGGGTAAGTGAGGGAGCTTTTAAACATATCATCCTCAGCAACGGCCAGGTGGCCCACCTGCACCGGCTGCAACCGGGCAGGGTAATCCCTGACAAGGAACGTGAAAACGTTTTTTCACGTGAAGCGCCTTTAGCGTCGATTGATACCCGGGACCGGGTATACCGCCATTTTTTAAGGCTCTTGGAACTGTATCCCCGGCACAAAGAGGAGTTAATGCGCCGCGGTTTAAGCGTGGAGGATATCAAGAGGAATGGTTATAAATCCATACCGGAGCATGTAAATCCCTGGATAATATGCAAGAAGTTAATCCACAGCGGTTTGGACTTAGCTGGCATCCCCGGGTTTTACCGGGCCGGAAGCAAATACGGCGGCAGTTACTGGACGTTCAATTCTTACCCCGGCTACTTTATTCCCATCCGGGATACAAAAGGCCGGATCCAGGCCCTCCAGCGGCGGATGGACGACATTAGAAACGGGAAATATATGCTGTTCAGCGGCCACAGTGACCGGGGCGGCTGTTCCTGCGGCACTCCCGCCCATGTGGCCAGGCCAACGGAGATAAAGGACCAGCGGGTATGGATCACTGAAGGACAGTTAAAGGCGGATATTGCCGCGGCATACCTCGACGCTGTGGTCATCGGCGCCCAGGGCGCCACCTCCTGGAAACCGGTGGTCCCGGTGGTGATGGAACTGGGGGCAAAAGAAGTAGTTATCGCCTACGACAGGGACCAGGAAACAAATAAAGAAGTGGCCAGGGGTAAAAGAATGCTGGTGGCAGAATTAAAGAAATTGGGCATAACAGTCCGGGAAGCAATATGGAGAGCCAGGTCGAAAGAGGAAAAAGGGATAGATGATGCACTGGTAGCCGGCTTAGATATAAGGGTTATTTGATTGATTTTCCTGACACTAAATGGTATTATGTATTTGAAAGGTGGAAAAAGCTGTATGCGCCCGGAGGCAGGAGAATGGCTAAAACAGGCCGAATACGACCTGGAAACTGCCGAAGCTATGTGGAAAGCCGGCAGGTATGTCTATACTGTATTCATGTGCCACCTGGCAATAGAAAAAGGACTTAAAGCAGTTATAGCGGAGCGTACAGGAACCATCCCACCTAAAATTCACAACCTTGTCAGGCTAACCAAATTAGCCCACGTTAACTTTGGCGTTGATAAAAAAAGAATTCATTTCAATCTTGAACACGGCCGCGATTGGAACCCGGTATCCAGAATTCCTGGACCAGGCTATAAAAAGATATTCCAAGAAAGTTGCTTTAGAATACCTGAATAACACCAGGGAAGTGATGCAATGTCTCAAGATAGAACTGCAGTCGAGAAGATAATAAAGGACTTCCTCCGGGCGGTAACCTCGCAAGGCATTAAAGTAGACAAGGCTTTCCTTTATGGATCTCATGCCAGGGGCGAGGCCAACGAGAACAGCGACATAGACCTTATAGTAATCTCACGTGATTTTTCTAAAATGCCAGCCTGGCGCAGGTGGGAGGTCCTTGGTAAAGCTGTTGCCCGCATTATGGAGCCGGTAGAACCATTAGCCTATACTCCCGAGGAAATTGAAGCCTTAATGAAACGGGAAGGAAACTTTATCCGCCATATCTTGACCCAACAGGAAACAATAGAGTATCGGTTGTAACCGGGGGAAATTATTTATAAGTTATCGTGAGTATAGATTTATCCCGGTCGAAAGAAAGGTGACAAACGGTGAGCGTAGCCAAGGATGAATTATACCGGCTAATAGAAGCGTTGCCAGAGAAAGAGACTCCTGTAGTGAAAAGGTTTTTGGAGTTTTTATTAATCCAGTCGAAAAAAGAGGACCAGGCATGGTTGGAAGCTGAATTGGGCGAATTGCCTCCGTATGATTGGGGTCCAGAGGGACCGCCTAAAGGGAAACCGGTACGGTATGAGGCAGGTATCGGATTGATTGTCGAAGGAGGCAAACAGTAATGGCCGTTGAGGCTGTAGCAGCAGGGGATATTCTTTTGATTGCCCTTCCTGTCCATGACCCTAAAGGTCATGAACAGGAAGGAGTAAGGCCTGCTGTCGTTGTCGGTGTGCCTCAAGGCCCTGTGCGTTATCCCGTAGTTATTGTGGTACCTTTGACAACTAGAAGCGGCCCCTGGGCCAAGCAAAACCCTAATCTATACCAGCCTTTACCTCCAGGAGCAGGGGGAATTCCTCAGGCCTCTATAGTTTTAATTGACCAGGTGCGAGCCGTTGACGTTAGACGGGTAAAGGCATATCTTGGAACCTTAGAGGAAAAGACATTTGAGCCCATTCGATCTAGCTTATGTGAACTCTTTCAGAAAAAACCTTCTTATGACCAGGGTTAAGTATTCTTCGGGCAACACTGGACTGTTTAACCTCCAAGTCAAGCTTGATCAACCCGGCTATAACCTGCCGGGTGTTTTTATTTTGCTAGGTGTAAGGTTGGCCTGCCACAGCAGGCCTTCCTGATTCTAGGATCTAGGAGCCAGGCAAACCTTGACGGAAGGAGCGCCGCATTACGGCCACCGCCGGCGCGCTCCTTTTTGAAGGCAGGGGGCGCCTTCGGCGCCCCCCAGGACGGCCGGACCTTGCCGGCCGTCCTGAAGGCAGGTTAAGCGGGCAGTCGCCCGCGATTACACATGCCAGGCAGAGCCTGGCAGTTATTTATAATTCGTGTAATGCTTTTTGTATTTCTTTTTGTGGTTTCTGTCTTTTCTTTGTACTACATTTCGCCTGTCAAATTTTTGTGTTCCACAGATTTTTTGTAATGGAGGTGCGAATACATGAGCAGGTTTTCTAAAATTATCCAAATTAGGGTTACAGACGACCTGGATAAGCGATTGCGTGCTGAAGCTACCAGGAGGGAATTGTCGGTTGCAGTTTTAGTCAGGGATATTTTAGAAAAAGCCCTTAACGAAGAAGCCGCCATCGACGGCCGCGAGGCCCTTGACCGGGCGATACGCCGGGCCATCAAAAAGGATGTAGACCGGCTGGCCGGACTGTTGGTCAAATCCACCATGGCCGGGGCCACGGCCATGTTCCTTAATGTCCAGGTACTTAATGACCTGGGCAAACGCGACGCTGCCGATATTTACCATATTGCCAGGAAGAAAGCGGTTGAATATCTACGTCTACCTGAAAATGATAGTGAGGTTGACCAACCATGAGCAAGAACGTGGTTGTTGTCACCGTGGCCTATTACGAGTTCGGGATTAAAAAGGTGGGCGACAACTATAACTATATCCGGTGGAGAGCCGGTTCCTAACTAAAAAGAGAAGGGTTAGATTGGTGGTGCTAACATGAACCGACAACCAAAACTCATAATAGTACCCTGCACACTTGATGAGGCTAACGCTTTTATCAAGCAATACCATCGTCATCATGGACCAGTTAAAGGACATAAATTTTCTATCGCAGTAGCTGATGAGAAAAACAATATCCGGGGTGTGGCCATAATAGGGAGGCCAGTATCACGGGTACTTGATGATGGATGGACTTTGGGAGTTAGACGGCTGGCTACAGATGGATGTAAAAACGCTTGTTCCGCCCTTTATGCAGCGGCATGGCGGGCAACACGGGCGATGGGATATCGGCGATTAGTAACATATATTCTTACTACTGAGCCGGGTACAAGTCTTCGCGCAGCTGGCTGGCGATGCGTGGGACAGGCTGGAGGCGGGAGCTGGAATCGCCCGAGCAGGCCCCGCGTAGACAAGCATCCGTTACAACAGAAGTTACGGTGGGAAGTATCTGATGGTCCAATAGGACATTTACTTTTACCCGAGGAAGGCGGCGGGGTTAACGGATGAGCAAAAGCGTGGTCATTGTCAACGTGGCCTATTACCAGCCCGGGACGAAAAAGATGGGCAACAACTACAACCATATCCGGTATATCGCCACCAAACCTGAAGCTGACCGGGGCGACCCCGAAGCCTACCGTATCGGGGATGAAGATTATCCCGTAGAAAGAGGTACCGCCGCCAGGCATGTCAAGTACGCGGCGGAGAGGCCCGGGAGTTCCGGCCTTTTCGGGCCGGAAGGAGAGCCGGTTCCCGGCTGGCAGGAAGTAGGGAGCAAGCTGGCACAGCACAACCTGCCGGTCTGGCGGGTGATCGTTTCTTTGCGGCAGGACGACGCAGAACGCCTGGGCCTGGTGGAGCGGGAAAAGTGGCAGGTCGCCATTGAGAACGGGGTCAACAGCGCCATCAAGGCCATGCACCTGGACCCGGACCATGCCCGTTGGGTGGCTGCCTTTCACAGGAAAGAAGGCCATCCCCACTGTCATATGGTCATCTGGGAGGAAGAACACAGCACTGCCAGGAGGCAGGGTTACCTGGAGCCCGGGGAAAGGAAAGGGGTTTTCCGGTCCTTCGCCCGGGAGGTTTTCCGCGAGGAAAGGGACCGCCTTACGGCCGAAAAGACGGCCATCAGGGACGCGATCAGAGAGCTAGCCGGCAACGACATAACGAAAGTCATGGAGTTTATGAGCGAGGTGAAGCAGGCCCGGCTGGAAGCCAGGGCGTTGATGGGAGCAAATCCGAAGATGCTGCCCGTCCTTACCGCTGGCAGGGAAGACGAGCTAGGTGGGAGGCTTTTGGACCTGGCGCGGCTAATGCCAGGGAAAGGGCGCATTGCCCTGGCTTACATGCCCGGAGAAGTTAAGGTGCGGGCCAGGGAAATAGCGGATTGGATCCTGAAACAGCCTGGGTTTAGCCAATCAGCGGGACGTTACCAGGAGCTGGCCCGGCAGTTAGCAAGCCATTATACCATGCAGCCAGGAGACCTGGACGACGCCGCCAGGAAGGCATACGACGATATACGTGACCGGGTGGCCCAGGTGGTGTTGAGAGGGGCGGCGCAGGTACAACAATTGGAGCAACAGGTTGAGCCTGCGAGCGAAGTTACCGGGGAATTGCCTTCAGAAGAAGGATTATCCAGAGGCAAGTACATACGGGTTATGCCGGAAAAAAGCGCTAAAAGGTTATGGCGAACTGCCTGCCGGGCCGTAGACAGGGCCTACTTGCAGGTGAAACCAGGCACGGGGATATTAAAAACTAGTTTAGAGAAAGAGATAGAGCAAGAAATAGTTGCCAGGCTGCAAGAATTGGCTAATGCCATGCCGGAACCGCAAGGGAAGCCGGCGATTGCTTACCTGCCGGAAGAATTAAAGGAACAGGCAAGGGCTATCGCCGCCGGGCTTCTTAACCGGGAAGAATTGCAGGAAAGGTTGGCGGTAATTGCGGTCAGGAGCCCGGAAAAGGTTGGCCGCCTGCTGGAACACATAACTGAACAGGTAGTAGCCAGGGCCTATGACCTGATACCCCGGGAAATACCAGAAATAGATATGGTGCTCCATCCCGGCAGGGGGTTAAAGGCTGCCTATTGTTTAATAAACGCCAGGGCAGATTGGGTAAAGGATGACAAGAGCGAGGCCTATTGGACGGTAGGCACCATCTACCGGGCTATGGTCCGCCTGGGGGAGAAGGATATGGCCCGCGAGGCGGCAGCAAGGTTTGGCAAGGAAGCGGGATTGAGTGAAGGCGATATAGACCGGGTGATTAACAATGAAATCAAGCGCATGGAAGAGTTTGCCCGCAAGTGCGAGGAGCAGGGCGTGCCTATACCGGGGCATATAAGTAAAAGCGCCTGGCAGCGGCTAACAGAAAACCTGGGGCTGGAAGAACACGAACTCCTCTACCCCTGGTTTGGCATAAAGAGGCCCGGGCCGGAGGATAAACAAAAACAGGAGTTAAGGGAGCAATTAAACGTCCGCCTGGTAGAAGAGCGCATTACCCCGGCTTTAACTGCTATCAGGGAAGCCGGCGACAGGCCGGATGATTCCATGGAACTGCGCTGGACCCTGGTCACCATGACCTCAACCCTGAAAGCCCTGGGGGTGGATGAAGCCAGCCGGGAAGAAATACTACGCGGCTGGTGCCGGCGGGCCGGGGTGGAGATAACGGAAGCCAGGCTGCTGGATATCCTGGACCGGGCAACTATAGGCCAGGATGACCTCTGGCTGGGCAGGTGGAGCTGGGACAGGTTGATGGCCAACCTGGGTATAGATGAGGCACCGCCGGTGCCCTGGGAAATAAATATCCCGCGGCCAATGGTGAGGAATACGGGCATAGCCCATGACGTCTGGAAGGCCGCCTGGCGGGCGCTGGAGCGGGAGCGCACCCGGGCCGAGGCCCAGGCGCAGCTTTTGGCGGAAAGGGACCTGGAGCGCCGCCGGCGAAAGGCCAGAGAAGAAGGAAAGGAGATGGAGAGGTTGTGAAAATCAAATTCCGCCATTTCATTTTGTTGCTCCTAGTTTTATCGGATCTGCTACTTGCCCCGCTGGTGTTAAGGTTGCCTTTATTTCTCAAAGCCCAGGGCTTTAAGACCGGCCTGGAGGCCTGGAAGAAAGAAACCCTGGCCCACCCCCTGACCGGGCCGGCATTACTGGTGCAGGATACAAAGATGCGTAACACCTGGATCTGGCTGCAGCCCGCTTTCGGCGCTACAGCCCTTTCCATTTTGTGGCCGGCCACCAGGCGGAAAAGTAAGGCAAAAGACGATATAGGCGGCCCGGAAGCGGCCGGCCAGGGCCAGCACGGCACGGCCCGGTGGCGGACGAGGAAAGAGATCGCCACCACTTTGACCCCCTGGGATCTAACCGGCAAATCTCCGGGCGGCTTCGTGGTAGGGGCGGAAGAGGGGAACAGGTTTACTGCCTGGCTGGACGCCGGTGATACCCACTGTCTGGTCATCGGGGCCACCCGGAGCGGCAAGTCCCGGCGTATCATCATGCCCACCATCTGGACCCTGGCCAATGCCGGGCAATCCATGCTGGTCACCGACCCCAAGGGCGAGCTTTACGCCATGGCGGCGGGATACCTTAAGCGGCAGGGTTACCGGGTGGTGTTGATCGATTTAAGAGACCCCGGGCGGGGCAGCAGGTGGAACCCCCTGGACCCGGTTATCAAGGCCTTTCAGGAGGGGAATATCCCGGCCGCCAGCCAGGCGGCCTGGGATATAGGCAACATCATCACCCACCAGCAGCCCCACTACGGGGATAGCATCTGGCCCCAGGCCCAGGAGAGCCTGTCGGCGGCTTTAGCCCTGGCGGTGGCGGACCAGGCCCCCGAAGGAACCAAGCACCTGGCCAGTGCCTACGCCCTGCTGACGGAACTGGGCAGCGGCGGCGGAGAAAAGCTGGACGAATACTTCCGGCGTTTCCCCCAGGGCCACCCGGCCCGGGCGGCCTACGGCGTGGCGGCCCTGTCCGAGGACCGGCTGCGTTCCAGTATCTTTACCGGCACGGCAGCGCAGCTAAGGCTCTGGGCCGACCCGGAGGTGGCCTGGCTGACGGCAGTACAGGACCACGACATAACAATCCTCGGGCTGGAAAAAGCAGCGGTGTTCCTGGTGGTGCCCGACGAGAGGAGCACCAGGAACGTCCTGGCCACCCTGTACATTAGCCAGGTGTACCAGGCCCTGGTTGATACCGCCTATAGATGCGGCGGCAGGCTCCCGGTCCGGGTTAATTTCCTCCTGGACGAGATAGGAAACCTACCTCCTGTACCTAATTTTGACCACCGGCTCACGGTTGCGGCCGGGCGGGGGATGCGTTTCCTCCTGGCTATCCAGGATTTAGCCCAATTGAAGGCCAAGTACAAAGAGGCGGCCGGGACCATTACCGGCAATTGCGCCACCTGGGTTTATTTATCTACGACCGATGAAAAGACTGCCGAGACAATCAGCAATATGACGGGCAAATACACGGTGCGGACGGAAAGCTACTCCAGCCAGGTGCGGGCCGCCGATTATTCTTCCGGGACGACGGAAGCCTTAACCGGCAGGCCTTTGCTCTTGCCCGACGAGGTGCGGCGCTGGCCGAAGGGATGGGCTTTAATCCTCCAGGCCCGGGAAAACCCTGCCCGGCTGCCCCTGCCGGATCTTTCGGAGTGGCCCATAGCCGGCGAGTTAAAGCCGGTTGCTATAGATAAGCCTGATCAGGAGGTGATTGCAGCCCCGCCGGTGTGGCTGCCCGGGAAGCCGGCGGGGGGCGGGGAGGCCGTAGTAAAAGAAGACACCGGGCCAGATGTAATATCCAATCTTTGAAAGGAGAGGAGAAAAAATGTTTAAAAAGATTGCTGCGGCCATGAAGAAAGCCGGCCCGTATGTACCTATCATCCTGCTGGCATTCGTTAAAACGGCCTTTGCCGCCGACAGCCAGCCCCAGATCGTCACCGGGGCAGTAAACCTTTTAAACGACGCCACTTCCTGGCTCTTAGGCCTCATTCCGGCCGGGTCCGGGGCGGCAATCGGCTACCACGCCCTGATGAAACAGATGAGCCTCGACGGCGACCCTTCCACGGCCGCCGTCCACAACCGCGCCATGCGGAACGTGCTCATCGGCGGCGCTATCGGCGAATCGGCGGTAGGCATCACCAAAGTTTTCTTAAGCTACTTCAGTTAAACCTTGAAGCAGGCCCGTTTCCCCGGGCCTGCTCCCTTTATGGGGGAGGGGAAGAATTTGGACGTAATCGCTAATTTGATCATCAGCGCCATCAACAAATTCCTGGCAAGCATCATGGAGAACGCCCTGACTTCTTTCGTCTCCTTCACGGGCGAAGAGATGGCCCTGGCGCTGCAGATCCTAAACTCGGCATATGTCGAGAACGCCGTCCACCTGGCCCAGGCGGTGGCGGGGAGTTTGCTGGCCGTCAAAGTCGGGGCGGAAGCGCTGCAGGTTTACATCCTGCACGCCCACGGTGACCCGGGCGCGGACCCCGGGGGCCTTTTGAAGCGCGCCGCCTTTGCCGCGGCCGCCATAGGCTGCGGCCCCTGGGCTGTCAAGACCGTCTACACCTGGGGCAACGAGCTGGCCGTGAGCGTGGCCAACCTCTCGGCGGTGAACCCAAACCCGGTAAACTTTATCGACACCATGGTGTCGCTGGCCACGACGCCTATCCTTATCTTGATCGCCGACCTCGCCGCCCTGATAATCTGGGCGCTGATTTTAATCCAGACCGGCATCCGGGCGGTGGAGGTGGCGGCCCTGGCGGCGGCAGGCCCTTTCATGGCGGTAGGATTGACCCGGGCCGACGAGGGGGTGGCGGCGGTGTGGTGGCGGGAGCTGGTGGTACTTTCCGCGTCGCAGGCCCTGCAGACGTTCCTGCTGAAAGGTTTCCTGGCGACCATCGTGACCTTCACTTTTAATTCCGACATATTGAAGTTGTTTCTCCTTATAGGCTGGCTGTGGGTGGCCTTTAAAACCCCTTCGGTCTTGAGACAGTTCGCCTACCATACCGGCCTGGGAGGGGCTATGGGCCAGGCCGGCCAGACGGCAGGGACATGGTATATCATGCGGCGCGTTTTTACCAGGGGGGTATGAGCTTTGTACCTGATACCGCGGAATGTCACGGCCAAATTCGAGTTCTTCCCCGGCTTCGGCTGGTTTGAGCTGGCGTCCGTAGTGGCCGGGGCTTTGGTCGGACTGGGGCTCTTTTTCTTTTCCGGCCTGATTACCAAATCGATAATCCGCTTCGTCCTCTTCGTCCTGCCGCCGGGATTGGCCTTCTTCGTCACCAAACAGGGGCCTAACGGCCAGAGCCTCCTGGACCTCATACAGCAGTGGCGGCGCTGGTCTATGGCCCAGCGGCGGTATCTTTACGTGGGAAAGAGTAAGTAAAGGTAAGACCAAGATTATGGGGGATTATGTCCGTAAAGGGGAGAGGATTTTGTCTGATGTTAAAAGACGCTTGTTTTTACTAAGGTGGATAGTATATTCCCTATTATTAGCATTGAGTGCTCCTGTTTTATTGTGGGTTGGTCTAAGAATTTTAGCTGTTATGGTTTCGCTTATGGCAATGATATCGGTTTTAACAGTATCCATTTTACTAGTATTGAGACTATGATAAATGCAATGGTTAACCTAAGGATGATAGCCATTTCCATGAGTATATACCACCAAATAGAAAATCGCTACAAAGTAAAACTCAGAGGATAACTGATTGCTATTTCTATTCTTTATGGGTTTTTCCTGCAAATTGAAGGGAGAGTAAGTATATGGTTTTTAAATTATCGGGAAAAAAGAAACCTGCCAAACAGCAGCAGGTTGACCAGATTCAGGCGGCCCGGAAGGCGGTCCAGGACTGGCTGCCCTGGAAAGATATCGCCGGCGGGGTAATAACCAGGAAAGACGGGCAGGTGGTGGCCGTATTGAAGGTTGAGCCCTTTAACCTGGCCCTTAAATCGGAGAATGAGAAGATGCGCGTCATTACCGCTGTCCACGAAGCCCTGAACGGCCAGCGGGAGGCCTTCCAAATCCTTTCTCTGGGCCGACCGGTGGACCTGGACGCCTACCTGCGGGGCCTGCAGGACCTGGCCCGGGAAGCATCTAACCCGGTTCGGAAGAAGCTGCTGCAGGAGTATACCCGCTACGTGTCCACCTTGGTGGCCAGCGGGGAGGCGCTGGAGAGGCGGTATTATATCCTGCTCCCGGGGAAGGAACAAATAGAAGTCCTGCAAAGGGCGCACGAGCTGGCCGGCAACCTGGAACGGTCCGGCCTGAAGGTGAGGGTCTGCGGCGACCAGGAGATCATCGACCTGGTCTTTGTTTTTACCCATCCCGCCCAGGCGGCCTTCGAGCGGCCGCCAGCGCCGGGGCCGTATTTGCCGCCAATAGTTAATGGGTGATTATAATTAAATCCTCCATGGGGTAATGCTTTTCATTTGCCGTTACCAGGGCCAGGTTGTTGCGGAGGGCTACGGCTGCTATGAGGGTATCAGGCAGGCTAAAGGTAATACCCATTCTGGTATAGGTGTAGCGCCAGCGGCCGGCCAGGCGGGAGGATTCGTAGTCTATGGGGTAAAACTTCAGGCTGGACAGAAACTGTTCTACTACGGGCAGCTCATTTTCCCTGGCCCCCGAAAAAACCTCAGCCACAGTTACCGGGCAGGCGGCCAGGTGCGCCTTTTCGGCAAGGACTTCCAGGAGGGCCAGGGTGTGTTTGTTGCCCCGCAGGAAATCAATCAAGGCCGTGGTGTCCAGTAGAAAGCCTTTGACCCGGGTTTTATTTTTCATCCGGCGACCACCCGGCCAGCCTTTTTTCTGCTTCCCGGCGCAGGTTTCTCACCCACGCTTCAATGCTTTCCCGATCCCGAAATTCCGGGTATTTTTCAGGATTAAATACACCCTGGCATTCCTTAATGGCTTCGGTTTGCTTCAACCGCAGGAGAGCTTCTTCGGTGGCCCTGATAATGAAGTCGCTTTGCCTACCTCGCCGCACATACTTGCTTAAGTCCCGGGCGAGAGATTCGGGAAATCTGATAGCTTTGAGACGCGTTTTTTCAGCCATATTAAGACCTCCCGGGGATTTGCTATACATTGAGTATAACATAAAAGGGGTGATTAGGTAAATGAGTAGATCGAAAACGCAAACCCAACAAACATCTGTCTTATCTGGTCTTCTTGACGTTCTCTCCCCCCAGGCACTGGACTTCGGGGCCAGGCAGATAACTTTCGGCGAGCAACTGGCCAGGGCGATGGTCATAACCGACTATCCCCCGCGGGTAGGCCCGGCATGGCTGGCCCGGGTGGCCGGGATGCCGGGAGTGGCGGCTTCCATCCACGTGAATCCTACCGACCCTGCGAACCTGGTGCTTTCCATCAACAGGGCCATAGGCGAGTACACCGGGCGTTTGGAGCTGGGCGGCAACGCCCTGGTGATGCAGCGGACGGAACATGCCCTGAAGGACGCCCAGGAACTGCTTAAGAAAATCGACCAGGAACAGCAGCAGGTATTTTACGTGACCGTGGTCCTCCTGATCCTGGCCCATGATCAGGAAACCCTGGACCGGAGGACCAGGCAGGTTGAAGCGGCCCTGGCCGCAGCCGGTATGCGTGGGAGGGCGGCGGTCTTCAGGCAGGAAGAGGGCCTGAAGGCGGCGGGGCCGTGGGCGGTATTGCCTTCCGGCATTAAGGACGCAGGGGCCAGGAACATGCCGGCGGAGACGGTGGCCGCCAGTTTTCCTTTTACAGCAAGCGGCATTAACGACGGCAGCGGCGTGGTCCTGGGCCGCGACCGGGACGGGGGACTTGTGCTGGTGGACATCTGGCAGCGGGGCGGGGACAGGACGAACTCCAACTGGACCGTCCTGGCCAAGCCCGGGGCCGGCAAGTCCTTTGCGGTGAAGATGCTGATCTTGCGGGAACTGGCCCGGGGGGCCAGGGTGATCATCATCGACCCGGAACGGGAGTACCGGGAGATGTGCCGCCTCCTTAATGGCGCCTGGATCAACTGCGCCGGGGGCAAAGGGCGCATCAACCCCTTACAGGTGCGTCCTGTCCCTGTTGACGATGAAGAAGGGGAAGAAGATAAGGTAACCGCCAGGGGACCCCTGGCCCTGCACCTGCAGACCCTGCGGACCTTCTTTTCCCTATATCTCAGGGATTTAAGCGACCTGGAGAGGGCGGCATTAGAAGAAGCCCTGGTGGAAGTCTACCGCCAGGCCGGTGTCGGCTGGCAGACCGACCCGGCGGAAATAACTGCGGAGAATTGGCCCACGCCAAAAGAGCTTTACGCCTATGTCGCCGCCAAAGCGGGGGAAAAACCAGAAACCTACGGCCGCCTGGCGGTCCTGTTGCGCCGGGCGGCGGAAGGGGCCGACGCCTCTTTGTGGGCCGGGCCGACTACGGCGTCCGCCGATAACGATTTAATCGTCCTGGATGTCCACGACCTGCAGAACGCCGATGACGCCGTAAGGAGGGCGCAGTATTTCAACGTTTTAAGTTTTGCCTGGCACCAGATCGAGAAGGACCGCCAGGAGAGGACCCTGCTGGTGGTGGACGAGGCCTGGTTGCTGGTGGATCCTCAGACGCCCCAGGCCCTGGCCTTCTTAAGGGATACCTCGAAACGCATTAGAAAATACATGGGCGGCCTGGTGGTCATTTCCCAGAACGTAATCGACTTCCTGGCCCCGGAGGTGGCCCGCCACGGCCAGGCGCTCCTGGACAACCCAACATACAAGCTCTTACTTGCCCAGGGAGAGAAAGACCTGGAGGCCATCACCACCCTGATGAACCTCTCGGAAGCGGAGCATGACCTTCTAGCCAGCGCCAAACGCGGGGAAGGCCTGCTGGTGGCAGGAACCCAGCGGGTGCAGGTAAGGATCGAGGCCGCGCCTTACGAGATGCCGTACCTTACGGGAGGCGGCCAGTGATGGCCGCCCCGGCAGGACTTATTGCCCGTGTCGTCCTGGCCCTCCTGCCGGAGCCAGAGAAGGCCGTCAAGTGGGTGCTGGTGATACTCCTTGTCCCGGCCGCCCTGCTGGTCCTGTTTTTCGCCGGGCCGGTCGTCGTCTGGGAACGGGTGCCCATCGCGTCCCCGGAGCAGGTGATGATCTACGTCCGGGCCGCCAGGGAGGTGTCGGCCATGACGGTTACCCCGTGCGACAGCGGCGTAACCGTAGACTGGCAGCCCTTGCTGGCGATAGACGCGGTGAGGCTGGAACAGGACTTCAGCAAGGCCAATCCGGACAAAGCGGAGGAACTGGCCAGGATGTTCATAGAAAAGGCGGGGTACTGCGAGGTGTGCGACTATAGCGTAGACCCGCCAGAGTGCAGCAAGTTTCCTGTCTACCGGCTGAGGCCACTGGAGGATGTGCTTGAAGACCTGGAATTTTCCCGTGAACAAAGAGAAAAAGTGGAGAACATCCTGCAGGTTGACCTGTCTTTCCTCCTGGGGCAGGAGAACGCCGTGCCGCCGGGGTGGACGCCGGCGGAGAAAGAGCTTAAATGGCCCGTGCCCGGCGTCTTTACCGTGACATCCGGCTACGGATACAGGCTGGACCCGGTGGAAGGAGGCATGAGCTTCCACACCGGCGTAGACATCGCCGCGCCGGTGGGCACGCCGGTCCAGGCCGCCGTTGATGGCGTGGTGGCCAAAGCAGGATGGTCCGGGAACTTCGGCTATGCCGTCTATATCCGGCACGGCAGCATAATGACCATTTACGCCCACCTGTCGCATATAACCGTGCAGGAAGGGCAGCAGGTGGACGCGGGAGAAGTCATCGCCTATTCGGGCAACACGGGCAAGAGCACCGGGCCGCACTTGCACTTTGAGGTGAGGGTGATGGGCCTGCCTGTTGACCCGCTAAATTTCTACAAATAAAGAATGGAGGGAAGAAGATGGACGAAGCCGGCAAATACGAACATGCTGCCAGGATCTATGCCGCCCACCTGGAGGCGGCAGACCTGGCCAGGAAAAACGCCGGAGCGGCCAGGCAAGCCCTGGCCCTGGCGGACCCCGGGAACCCGGCGCTAAAGGTGCCGCTGAAGGAATATGCCTTGCTGAAGGCCCAGCCCCTTTTGCTGCTGGCGGAAATTCTTTTTGGAGGGAACCGGGAGGTACCACGGCAGGCCATCACCCCAGAATTGGTCCTCCTGGCCGGAACGGTTGCCGTAGGGCAGGGGTATAGCACGGAAAGGGTAATTACGGTGGTGAAAAGGCTTATAGAAAGGGAAAGAAGGGGGTTGTAGGGGTTAAAATATTTAATTCCTCCCTGGAGGTGACAAAATGAAGTTTGGTGAGATTTTTATTGGGGATGTTCGCGTTGGCTGGAACAGGGTTACTCACCGCGTGTTTTGCTGTATTGAAAACGCCTTACTTGATAAAGTGATGCCAACTCTAAAGCAGACAATAACCCAATACGCTTGCGAAAACCAGGTTCCGTTAATTGCTTCCACAGCAAAAAAAATTACTTTTGCCAACCATGAGTTTACTTTAGAAAACTTTTTAAGGTATATCGACGACACCCACCCAATTAACGCTTTTATTTTCTTAATTGAACCGGAAAGCGTAATGGATGAAAATAAGGCAAGGGTTTTGTTGGCATTATGGAAGCGTTCGCGAATATTGGCTTTTCCGGCGTTCGCTATATGTCCAATACCCGTAGATAACTTTTTCTTTAAACGCTTTAAGGACGGCGCCTTTACAAAGTGCTGGTTTTTTAGTTCTAAGACGCCTCTACCGCCGGGGTTATGGGCGGACAATGGATATTCCCAAGTAATAACAGGATCTTTTTGCGGGGGTGTTAATATGGCCTGTATAATGCATTTTCCTGGAAAATGGTAAAAGCGCCGGAGCAACCCTATATGGCTATAGTACCTATCCGGAGATACAGGTTTTTACCGGGATTTATTATTTTTTGATGTTAATTTGGGTGAATGAAAGGAGTAGTTATTATGATACTTGCTTTAATCCTTGCCCCGGCCAGGGCGGAGCAGGTGAGAAAAGCCGTAAAAGAACACGGTGAAGTGGTATTTGACCAGGCCGGGACGATGGATTCCCAGGGTATTCGCAATGCCCTCCAATCTGCCGCCAGGGTGGCGGCTGACGCCCTGATCCTTGATATAGATGCCGGCCCGGGCCCGGACCTGGTGGCTGCCGTCCAGGGCTACCGCATAGCCAGGCCCTATACGACGATATTTCTGCTGGTACCCGGCAGGCAACCGGGAGATGCTATGGTGGCAAGTCTTGTGGGGCTGGGGGTGTATGACATAATAGACGGCCCGGTTGAAGCCGACTGGGGTGATTTAGTCTCCCAGGCCCTTAACCGCGTCCCTGCAACCTACGCCCAGGCCGCCCGGTGGCATATCATGACTGGTTTAACCGGTGAAGAACAGGTGAAGGAAAAAATAGTCATCGAGCAGCGCCCGGTGGGGGTGGTGACTATTGCCGTGGCGGGGGCCGCGCCGGGTTTGGGCTGCACCCATACCGCCCTGGCCATAAGTGCTTTTTTAGCCAGGCATGGCCATAATGTAGCCCTGGTAGAAGACAGCCAGGATCCGGTAATGCAGGATTACCTTAATGTCATCGCCGCCGGGGGCGGCCGCGTGGAAGGAGTCAGGAGGGTCAAGGGATTTGATGTATTCCCCGTCGCCATAACTAACATTCGTGGAGAAAAGAGAGCAAGCTTTACGTTTGATGAGGTTTTACCTGCTTTGAAAGATGGGGATTATCAATATGTTGTCCGGGATCTGGGTTTTGTTGATGGCGCTCGGATTAGAGAAGCGCTAAGATCCAACCTGCCCGTCCTGGTGGCCAGCGCCGCCAGGTGGCGCTGGGGCGATTTATTAAAGATTGAGCCGTTATCTTCATTCCGCCTTGCTTTGGTTGCCCCGGCGGAACGGGATGTGGAGGAAATACAAAAAATGCCAGGGATAAAAGTGTATACGATTCCGCACCATCCTGATCCTTTTAATATGCCCGATGAGGTACTTACAGAACTTTTGCGGCCAGTATTGCCCCAGGCCAGGGAGAAAAAGAAACCGTTTTGGGTAAAGTTTAGGGTGGCCGCTGCAACGCCAAAACGGCCTTCGGCCTGACGTAGCGGGGGCCCTTTTGTAAGGCAACAGCGGTTGGCAGCAGGAGCGGCTTTAAGCGCACCTGCTGCTTTGATTTTAAGCCTGTTGGCCTTCCGGCCGGTCTTAGATTATACCGCCGCCCTGGGCCTATTGCTGTCAAGGCTGGCCCTTCGGGCCACCGCCTGCGGCGGCGCTTACGCGGCCTTGACGGCGGCCGGGTCGGCAAATTATACAGTTAAGGCCGGAAGGCCAGGGGCCGAAGGCCCGGAGGAATGGGGGATAGCAAATAGCAAGGGGATAGAAGATCAGGCTGAGTAGCAGGCAATATTGATAAATTGGCAGGACTGGGGTAAAATGGGGCTGGGGAAGGTAGTATTAAACGGTTAAGGTCTTTCCTGGGAAGAGGTTAAAAAGAACTATTATGCGATAGTCAGAGATGAAGAGGCCGGGAGATAAAATATGGATACTATACAGGTAAGAAGAAGGCAAAACGAAAAGAAGTTTGGTAATTGGGATGAGTTGCCAAATAGGGGAAGAAGATATTGGTATGACGTTCCTGGCCGCAGGGGTTGGAGTGCCAGGTATGTAAAGGAAGTAGATAGTAACGAAAATACTATTTACTTCTACCAGGAGATTTATGATAATCGGAGGCAGTTGGTTGAAGTGCATCGAAAATACCCTGTAGACCACGGTCATGAGAAGGTTAGCGAGGTGCAAGAAAAATGATAACCAAACAGGATGTAGCCAATAAGCTGATTAGCTACCTTGGTCACCGCCTCACCCTTGCTGAATTGGTAGACTGGGCTGAAAAAGTGATGATGGAAGAGGAATTTGAGGAAGGCGATTTGCCATTACTAAGAGATATAGTAGCACGCTTGGGTTTAAGCGATACTATTGCTTTCGGCTTGAGCTGGGAGGATTGCAGGAACTTTTTACGGTCTCTCGGGTATGATGTAGAAGTTAGGGTTACACGGCTTGCCAGCAACCAATAAAGAAAGCGCCGGTACGCCGGTGCTTTATGATTCCTAATGCATTTTACCACTGCCCGCCGGCCAGCAGAAAAGGCGCACATCTGGATCTATCTGAGGCGGGATTTCCTGGACAGTAGGCGGGGCATCGAATAATTTCAGAATCGCTGTTGCCATCATATCTGAGACCCTACCATAAGGTGCGGATACGCTTAACAGGTAGTATAGGCAGCCGTCCGGTTCTAGGGTTTTTGTAAAACAAACCTTCGTTTTTCCCGGGAACTCGCCCCAGTGCCTGGGAGCCGGGATTTCCATTTTGCTCGCGTCCAATATGTATTCTTCAGCCAACTTTTTCATACGTTCCGCTGTTTCTATGGCAGCGACCGTTATAGGGCTATAACAACCCCTGCTCATAACAATCTCACCGCCCTTAAATAATCTTCCCCGGGGGTAATACCCCATTCAGGCTCTCTTTCAGCCTAGTTTCTATCTCCCGGGCAATGTCCGGGTGCTGCCGTAAAAATTCGCAGGTATTTTCAAGGCCTTGACCCAGGTGATCGCCCTGCCAGGAATACCAGGCACCGCTTTTAGCCACGATTCCTTTCTCAACTGCCATTTCCAATATGGCTCCTTCTTTGGATACCCCCTGGCCACAGAGCAAATCTAACTCGCATCCCCGGAACGGTGGCGCAACCTTGTTTTTTACAACCCGCGTTTTCATTTTGTGTCCTACAACTTCCGTCCCGTTTTTAATCTTATCCCCCCGCTGGACCTCAATCCTTACCGATGAATAAAACTTAAGCGCCCTGCCGCCGGGTGTAACGTAATCCGGTTTGCCGAAAGAGCTGCCGGTGTTTATCTTTTCCCTGATTTGATTGATAAAAATGACTATCGTTTTGGACTTGGAGACTATCCCGGAAAGCTTCCGCATGGCCTGGGACATGAGCCTGGCCTGGAGCCCGACAATGGCATCCCCGAATTCCCCTTCTAATTCTTTTTTCGGCACCAGGGCGGCAACGGAATCTATCACAATTATATCTACGGCAGAAGATTGGATAAGGGCTGAGGCTATTTCTAAAGCCTGCTCGCCGTATTCAGGCTGGCTGACCAGCAAATTCTCAATATCCACCCCGAGGGTTTTGGCGTAATTGGGGTCAAAGGCGTGCTCGGCGTCGATCAGGACGGCGTTGCCGCCGCCTTTTTGGGCCTCGGTAACAGCGTGCAGGGCAATGGTTGTCTTCCCTGATCCTTCTTCGCCGAAGATTTCGATTATGCGGCCCCTGGGCAAGCCGCCTACGCCCAGGGCCAGGTCCAGGGGGAGTATTCCTGTGGGCATGGCTTCGATGTTGAGGCGTTCCTGCTGGCCCAGGCGCATGATGGCGCCCTTACCATGCTTTTTTTCAATCTCTGCCAGGACCTTAGCGAGGGCTTGTTCACGGCCGGTTACCATGCTTTTTGCACTCCTTCCCGGGGAATGTTTTGGTTTAATGGTAGTCTTTAACACTTTTATATCACCAAGAACAATTGTTCGTCAATAGGTACTGCATTTTATCTCCGGGCAGATAGTAATTTGGTTCCTAATCACTTTATAAACTTTATCTTTACCAGCTCCGGCGGCACCCCTAATTCAGCCGCAAATTCTTCTATGGTTTGTCCATACCTGGGCCGTTCTTCTGCCAACAATAATTCAGCGGTAAAAGCATTGGCGCGGTATTCTTCCGACCCGGTGATTATGCAGGTGTTTTCCACCATAAAAAAGTAACCAAGGCCGGCGGGCGATAACTGGTCATGGCCGATTTCGTGGCCGACTATAACCCTTTGCTCTTCTCTGGGGAGGGAAGAGTTGATCCCGATGAGTTTGCGGCCCATAAACTCCAAGACCATGCCTTTTATTTTGCGGAATGGAAATGGGATGATTTTGATGCCCAGGCATTCAGCCAGCTTTAAGGGGTCCCTGGTGTTATATTTTTTCACCAGGTCATTTACAGCTTTGATGATGTATTCCTGCATAAGCCGTCGCTCCCGGAAGCCCGGAATCGATATTTGTCGAAATATGGCTATATTAATAAAGCTACTTCCATTCTCAGGAAGTAGCTTTAAAGCAAGTTTAGAAATTCTTCTATCGTTAATCCCGCTTTATCCAATATGCTCTTTAAGGTTTTCGGTTTCAAGGTTTTGCCGGCATGAACAGGTATAATAACCTGGCGTGCCGGAATGGACCGATGAACCATGTGATAGTGGCTACCTTTGATGTATTCAACAGTAAAACCTCCCCGCCTCAAGGCAGCCACGGCATCAACCCCGGTTATTCTTGGCAGGCGGGGACTCATACAGTAACCTCCACCATATCTTCGCCTTCATTATCGCTTTCAGGTACGGGTTGGCCGGTAATGATGAGATATTCAAGGTAGCAGGCAATTGCCTCACGGGCGTTTTCCAGGGCTTCTTCCCGGGTATCTCCTTCGGTGACCACGGGGGGTAGGGAAGGAACGGTTACTGTATACCCGGCAATATCACCTTCGCCGGCAGGTTCGTTCCAGTCTATTTTTATGTTATACCTGCGGGTTATTTTTTGATTGATTAAATTGGCCCTGGCAAAATTAAGCACCATGCGTAGCCGTTCCGGCGGCAGCTTCGAGAGTGTTTCTAAGTCTTTTTGAGGCAGCATCTGCCCTCGCCCCTTTTTGTTTGGATTTATTTACCTTTCTCTTTCTCTTTTTCTTTCTTCAGGGTTTTCCAGGCGAACTTTAGGAATTCTATTATATCCTCTTTATCCTCTTCGTCCAAGGGCGCCCCGTTGAACTGGACGTTGCTTTGTCTAAGGAATTCTTCCAATTCTATATTGCTGGGCGGTTCGTCTCGGTTATACCATTCTCTTGTGTCTATAGGTTTGGTCCGCTTTTCCTTTCCCTCTGGGGGGTATTTTTGATCGTGAGTTTTTTCCTGAAGAGAACGGGGCTCATCTTCCAGACCAAGGAGATAGTCCACGGATACGTCTAATATTTCAGCCAAACGGCGAAATAGATCGGGGTTACCGCGCCTCTTCCCTTTTTCTATATCGTAATAATAAGGAGCCGAGATTCCTAGTTGTTCGGCTATTTTATGTCCTGACAAGCCCTTCTTTTCTCGGACCTCTCTAATCCTATTCATAGTCATTATCCTTTCAGCTATTAGCTTATTTTAGTTTAAACCATAAAAAATAACAAAGCAATAAGCTAATAGAAGAATAAATGAGCTGTATGCTAGCTATTAGCTATTATGGTATGCTATAAGCTTATATTGCTGTTGAAAAAAGATAGCAAATAGCTTACACTGGGTTTAAGATAGGAGGCAACCACAAATGGAACATTTAAGAGATATGATTTCGGCCCGACTCAAGGAAAAACAAATATCGCTTAAACAACTTGCAAAGATGACAGGGTATACCCCTGCTTATATTTCCGATCTTCTCCGAAGTAAAAGAAGATTAAATGAGGACACGCTTTACCGTATTTGCTCTGCCTTAGACCTCGAAATAGCAGTGATACCTGGTAGAGATTAAATCGATTGTTACTAATAGGGTTAATATCAATTTGATGTTTAATTTTTATATTCGTCTTTTTCTATACCATATCCTTCCATTGAAACAGTGAAAAATCCAGGGAGAGGATAAAAGTGCCGGAGCAACCTTATATAGCCGTAGTATGCCCATCAGAAGATAAAATCCAGAGAAAAAACCGGACACCAGACGCGGAACGGAAGTGGCGCAAACGACATGGGTTACCTCCACTGCGGGAACAAGGTAAACGCGGACCTGGCAAAGCTCCTAGGGCGGATCGCCAGGAGGTAGCTAGGGCCGTAGCCAGGGCGATAGTGAATAATCCCGTAGCTACCGCTAAAGTCCTGGCCGAACTTGCAGGCCTGATCAGGGAAGAAGCAGGCGAAAAGGACCGAAAGGCTGCCGCTGAACGGGTGCGCCAGGCATTGAAGGACCTGCAGAAAATGCCAGGGCTGGCCGGAGATGAAGCCCTGGCTGAAGCTGTCCGCCAGGCATTTATGAAGCGCGAAGAAGAAAAAGAGAGGCGGCGCCAGGAACGGAAAAGAGAAGCAGCTGAAGTGAGTACCTCTCAATATGATGAAGATATCCAATGGCTGATGGAACAGCAAGCCATACATGCCATCGAAATGAGTAAAGGGACAAAAATTGGAGGGATGGATTTACTTAAGTGGGCCGGGAGCGCCTATGAACTCGATGATAGCCGCAATAAGTACATATGCACCCTTGAGCCGACGAGTCGGCCGGCGGACCTGCCGTTAATGATATCCACACTGGGTAATATAACCGTTGCCAGCGGGTTCAAAAAAGGTAAGGGCGGCGGCAAAAAACCTATCCTTCCATAAAATACCGGGCCTAACCCGGCTTTTTTATTTTTAAGGACAGGCCGGTTTGGCAAGTTTGGCCACATATGTATATCTTGAGGTGGTCCGCATGGAAATAAAAAACCGTTTCGGCACCATAACGGTTCACATGCCATCGAGGCCTCCTACGCCCGAGGAGGAAAGAAGGTTATATGCAGTACTTGTAGAATGTTTAATTGAAAAGAAGCCAGTAGTACGGGAGGGCCAGAAAAGCAAGGAAAACCTTACAGAAAAGGCATTGGCGGTTTAGTGCTATGAGGTAACAGCCGACGAGGTAATAATTGCCCACACCAATGAAGCAGAATACCGGGCCTTTATCAGCAACCCCAAGAATGAAGCCCTGCAGTCAAGGATTATGGTTATTGCTATTCCCTATAACCTGAAGGTGCGGGATGAGGTAAAGATTTATCAAAAACTGATCCGCCAGAGCGATATTACCGTCCACATTGCCCCCTTTGCCCTTCATGCGGCAGCCATTTTCTCCATCCTGTCACGCTTAAAGGAATCGAAAAAACAGGGTATGGACCTCTTGAAGAAGATGAAGCTTTATGACGGCGAGGATGTTGAGGGCTTTAAGCAAAAGGACGTCCTGGAACTCATGAATGAAGTCGAGGGGGAGGGGATGAGCGGTGTCGACCCCCGCTATGTCATCAACCGCATTTCCAGCGCCCTGATAACTGCCGACACCCGCTGCATCAATGCCCTGGATATCCTGAGGGCTTTGAAGGACGGCCTGGATCAGCATCCTTCCATAACTAAAGAAGATAAGGAACGCTTCATCAATTTCATTGCCATGGCGCGCCAGGAATACGACGAATACGCCAAAAAGGAAGTCCAGCGGGCCTTTGTTTACTCCTATGAAGAATCGGCCCGGGCCCTGTTTAACAACTACCTGGATAATGTGGAGGCCTATGTCAACAAGACCAAAGTCCGCGATCCCATTACCGATGAAGAGATGGATCCTGATGAAAAGCTCATGCGCTCTATTGAAGAACAAATCGGCGTTACTGAGAACGCCAAGAAGGCCTTCCGGGAAGAGATCCTCATCCGCCTTTCTTCCTATGCGCGTAAGGGCAAGACCTTTGACTATAACTCTCACGAGCGCCTGCGGGAGGCCATTGAGAAAAAGCTTTTTGCCGATATGAAGGATATTATCAAGATTACCACTTCCACCCGGACGCCGGACCCGGAGCAGTTGAAGCGCATTAACGCCGTTGTCGACCGCCTCATTTCCCAGCACGGCTATTGCCCGGTCTGCGCCAACGAGCTGTTGAAATACACCGGCAGCCTCTTAAACCGCTAGACCCGGGGTGATGACCATGGATACCCAGTACATCCTTTCGCGGGAAGACTGGTCCCTGCACCGGAAAGGCTATCTGGACCAGCAGCGGCACCAGGAAAAGGTGCGCGAAGCCATCAGGAAAAATCTACCCCAGATTATTACCGAAGAAAGTATTATCATGGGCAAGGGCAAAAAGGTGGTCAGGATACCCATCAGGAGCCTGGAGGAGTATCACTTTCGTTTCAATTATAACCAGGGCCGGAACGTTGGCCAGGGCAGCGGCGGTACCCGGAAGGGAACGGTCATCGGCCGCGAGGCCCCTGAGGGTGCCGGTAAAGGATCGGGAGCGGGCGATCAGCCGGGGGTTGACTATTACGAAGCCGAGGTTACCCTGGAGGAAGTCCAGGAAATGCTTTTCCGGGACCTGGAGCTTCCCAATCTTCAGGAAAAGAAAAAACCCATCCTGGCTTCGCCCACCTATGAATTTCGCGACGTCCGCCGCAAAGGTCTCATGGGTAACCTGGACAAAAAACGCACCCTCCTGGAGAATCTCAAACGCAATGCCATGAAGGGGAAGCTCTGCATTGGCGGCATCACCCCGGAAGACCTGCGGTTTAAAACCTGGGAGGAAAAAATGCGTTATGAGACCAGTGCCGTGGTTTTTGCCATGATGGATACCTCCGGCAGCATGGGGACCTATGAGAAGTATATCGCCCGGACTTTCTTTTTCTGGATGGTGCGTTTTCTGCGCACCAGGTACCAGCAAGTGGAAATTGTCTTTATCGCCCACCACACCCAGGCCAGGGAAGTCTCTGAAGAAGAATTCTTTGCCAGGGGCGAAAGCGGCGGCACCCGCTGTTCCTCGGCCTACCAGCTGGCCCTGGAGATTATTGATAAGCGCTATCCCCCGGCGGATTATAATATCTACCCCTTTCATTTTACCGACGGCGATAATCTTCCCAGCGACAATGAGGCCTGCCTGGAGGCCGTGCAGCAGCTCTTGCCCAAAGTAAATCTCCTGGGCTACGGGGAAATTGTCAACCCTTATTACCGCACCAGCACCCTGATGAATGTCCTGAAACGCATCAAGGATGAACGCCTGGTGACAGTGGCCATCAAAGATAAAAGTGAGGTTTACCAGGCCCTGCGCCAATTTTTTGCTGGCTCAAAAGGGAGGGAGCTCGGTGAAACAAGAATATAAGGCCCTTGCCAGAGCCATCGAAGTCATTCACGACCAAGCCAGGCAATTTGGCCTGGACTTTTTTCCCATGCGTTTTGAACTCTGCCCGGCCGATGTAATCTATGCCTTTGGCGCCTATGGCATGCCCACCAGGTTTACCCACTGGACCTTTGGCAAGCATTTCTATAAAATGAAGCTCCAGTATGACTTCAACCTGAGCCGGATTTACGAATTGGTCATCAATTCCGACCCCTGCTATGCCTTTTTACTGGAGGGCAATGACCTGATCCAGAATAAACTGGTCATTGCCCACGTCTTCGCTCATAGCGATTTTTTTAAGAATAATATTCACTTTGCTCCTACTTCCCGCCACATGGTGGAAACCATGGCCGCCCATGCAGCAAAAATAAGAGAGTACGAGTTTAAATACGGCCGCCGGGAGGTAGAGATTTTCCTCGACGCCGCCCTGTCCATCCAGGAGCATATCGAGCCCCCGGCCATTTTTCCGGTAGCGGAAGAGGAGGGGGAAAAGGACACGGGGCATCACCACCCTCCGGAGACACCCTATGATGACCTGTGGGCCCTGGACGGCAAACCGAAGGAACAGCCCAGGGAACGTACCCGCAAAATACCCCCGCGGCCAACAAAGGATATGCTGGCCTTTATCATGAAACACAGCCCCGAGCTGGAGGACTGGCAGCGGGACATCCTGGCTATAGTCCGGGAAGAAATGCGGTATTTCTGGCCCCAGATGGAGACGAAAATCATAAATGAAGGCTGGGCCACCTACTGGCACGCCCGCATTATGCGGGAACTTGATTTAACAGAAGAAGAAACCATTGAATTTGCCCACCTCCATGCCAGCGTCACCCAGCCGGGTAAAATGCAGATCAACCCCTATTATGTGGGCAGCAAGATCTTTGAGGATATTGAAAAGCGCTGGGATAAACCCTCCCAGGAAGAAAGGGAACGCTACGGCCGCCAGGGTGGGGAGGGCCGGGCCAAGATTTTTGAAGTCCGCAGCTGTGAAAACGACATCTCTTTCCTGCGCAACTAC
Organism: Moorella sp. E308F; assembly: GCF_006538365.1. Classification (NCBI taxonomy): domain Bacteria; kingdom Bacillati; phylum Bacillota; class Clostridia; order Neomoorellales; family Neomoorellaceae; genus Neomoorella; species Moorella sp. E308F. The sequence goes on from NZ_BJKN01000003.1 coordinate 93,620, forward strand.
CTGACCCGGGAACTGGTGGAAGAGCTGGATCTCTTTCTTTACCAGAAGGTAGGGTCGGAATGGGTAGTTGTGGAGAAGGACTGGGAAAAAGTGCGGGACGGCCTAGTCAGCCGCCTCACCAACTGCGGTTTTCCCTATATCGTTGTTGAGGATGGCGACTACCAGCGCCGGGGCGAGCTCTATCTCAAGCATTGCTATGAAGACCTGGAACTGGATGTCCCTTACCTGGAAAAGACCCTGCCCTACGTTTACCTGTTGTGGGGCCGGCCGGTCCACCTGGAAACCGTCATTGACGGCAAGAAGGCTGTTTTTAGTTATGACGGCAAGAAAAATAGCCGTCGCTGATTTCCAGGCAGGATTTCCTTTTTTAATGTGGAAATATCTTTAATTATGTACGGCTGGAGAAATAAATATTTTGCTCTCAGATTTCTTGTCACTGACTTCTAAGTATGGGGGGAGTATGGTTGTACTGGAACGAAAGATACGAGTGTATGCCGGAGGAAGAGTTAAGGGAACTCCAGCTGGAACGCCTCCAGGCAACGGTCAAAAGGGCCTTTTTCAACGTCCCCTTTTACCGCAAAGCTTTCCAGGCCATCGGCCTGGAACCGGGCGATATTAAAAGCCTGGATGATCTCCAGAAATTGCCCTTTACCACCAAACAGGATTTACGGGACAATTATCCCTTTGGCATGTTTGCCGTACCTATGAGCGAAGTGGTACGCATCCACTCTTCATCGGGTACGACCGGCAAGCCGACGGTGGTCGGTTATACCCGCCATGATATTGACGTCTGGGCCGAGCTCATGGCCCGGGCCCTGGTCTGCGGCGGGACAACCCGTCACGATATTATCCAGAACGCCTATGGTTACGGCCTCTTTACCGGCGGCTTGGGGATTCATTACGGCGCGGAGCGCCTGGGCGCGTCTGTTATCCCCATCTCCGGCGGCAATACCAAGCGCCAGGTAATGATCATGAAGGATTACGGCAGTACGGTTCTTACCTGTACTCCCTCCTATGCCCTGCACATTGCCGAGGTAATGGCTGAGATGGGCATCAGCCCGGAGGAATTAAAACTCCGGTGCGGTATTTTTGGTGCCGAACCTTGGTCGGAAAACATGCGCCAGGAGATCGAGAAGCGGCTGGGGATCAGCGCTGTTGATATCTACGGCCTGAGCGAAGTTATCGGTCCCGGCGTAGGTATTGAGTGCCAGGAGAAGAACGGCCTGCATGTTTTTGGCGATCACTTCCTGGTAGAAGTCATTGACCCGGTAACGGAGAAGCCGGTACCGCCGGGACAGCTGGGCGAGCTGGTCATTACGTCCCTCACGAAAGAGGCCCTGCCGGTCATTCGCTACCGGACGAGGGACATCACCACTCTAATCCCCGGGACGTGCTCCTGCGGCCGTACTTACGCCCGGGTGGCCCGCTTCACCGGCCGGACGGACGACATGCTCATTATCCGCGGGGTTAATATCTTCCCCTCCCAGGTGGAGAGCGTCCTCCTGGAAATGGGCGGTACCGAGCCCCATTACCTCCTCATTGTCGACCGCCAGGGAGCCCTGGACACCCTGGAGGTCAAGGTAGAGGTTTCGGATTCCCTTTTCTCCGATAAAGTCCGGGGCCTGGAAGAACTGGAAAAACGCCTGGTCAGTGAGCTGGAAAGCACCCTGGGAATCAGCGTGAAAGTTACCCTGGTGGAGCCTAAAACCATCGATCGCAGCGAAGGCAAGGCCGTCAGGGTAATTGACAAGCGGAAGATATGAGAGGGGCGAGACTATGAAAATCAAGCAGCTCTCGGTTTTCCTGGAGAACAAGTCGGGCCGGCTGGCAGCAGTAACGCGCCTGCTGGCCGGGCAGGGGATCAACATCCGCGCCCTGTCCATTGCCGACACTTCTGACTTTGGCATTTTACGCCTCATCGTCAACGATCCTGAACAGGCCTACCGCGCCCTGAAGGAAGCGGGTTTCACCGTCAGCCTCACCGAGGTCCTGGGGGTGGAAATGCCGGACCGGCCCGGGGGTTTGAGTAACATCCTTTCTATCCTTGAAGAAGCCGGCATCAACATCGAATACCTCTATGCCTTTATCGGTAAGGGCGATAACGGTGCCCTGGTGATTTTCCGCGTCGAAGAGCTGGATAAAGCTATTACGATTCTCCAGGATAAGGGAATTACTATTGTGGAGGGTGAAAGGATCTACCGCCTCTGAAGATCCCACCTCTCCCTCCCAGTATTATGAAGGAGATGAAACCAAGTGGCCACTGCACCTCAATGCCGGGAAGCCATCCTGACCATTAAGCCCTACGTACCTGGTAAACCCATTGAAGAAGTCCAGCGGGAACTGGGGGTTAAGGATGTAATTAAACTGGCATCTAATGAGAATCCCCTGGGCCCATCGCCGGATGCCGTCCAGGCTTTACAAGAGGCCAGCGAGAGGGTTTACCTGTACCCCGACGGAAACTGCTATTACTTGAAAAATGCCCTGGCGGAAAAACTGGGTGTTTCCCCGGAGAATCTCATTGTGGGTAATGGAACTGATGAGATAATAAAAATGCTGGCCGAGACTTACCTCAACCCCGGAGATGAAATAGTTGTCGCTGATCCTACTTTTTCCGAGTATGAGTTTGCCGCCCAGGTCATGGCCGGTCGGGCCATCAAGGTACCCTGCCGTAGTTTCCGTCACGACTTGAAGGCCATGGCCGCCAGGATAACGCCCCGGACACGGATGGTCTTCATCTGTAATCCCAACAACCCCACGGGGACCATTGTCGGCCAGATGGTCCTGGACAGCTTTTTAAAGGAAGTACCTCCTTCCGTCCTGGTGGTGCTGGATGAAGCCTATGCCGATTACGTAACGGCCGAGCACTATCCTGACAGCCTGGCCTATATCCGCCACGGACGGGCCAACGTCATTGTCCTGCGTACTTTTTCCAAAATTTACGGCTTGGCGGGCCTGCGCGTGGGATACGGCGTGGCTGTGCCGGAAATTATCAGGAACTTGAACCGGGTGCGGGAGCCCTTTAACGTCAATCTCTTAGCTCAGGCGGCGGCCATTGCTGCCCTCAAGGATGAGGCCCATTACAAGAAGAGCCGGGAAGTAAATATAGAAGGCAAACAGTACCTCTACGAACAGTTTGCAGCCCTGGGTCTGCAGTATGTTCCTACAGAGGCCAATTTCATCTTTGTCGACATCCAGCGGGACAGCCGCACCGTTTTCCAGGAGCTTTTAAAAAGAGGTGTGATTGTCCGTACCGGCGATATCTTTGGCTATGATACTTACCTGCGGGTGACCATAGGTACACCGCGGCAGAATGAACGCTTTATCCAGGCCCTGCGGGAAGTTTTGGGTCGGGCGTAAAAATCAGGAATATATCCCTCCTTTCCTTGATATTTATGTTATAGCAGGATTGAAAGGAGGGATTTTTTTGCGGGCAAGAAAATACTTGGCAGTTGCAGTGAGTTTGTTGCTTGTAGTTGCTTTGGCGAGCGGGTGCGGTTTAATAGATAGGTTGACGGGTAAGTCCCGGTCCCAGGTCCAGATCCAGTTGCCGCCGCCGGAAACCAGCACGCCGGCAACCGGGGCCGAAGAAAAGAAAGAAAGCACCAAAACTACCCAGGTTGTCCTCTATTTCAGCGACCCCACCGGGAATTACCTGGTGGCCGAGCAACGTACCATCCCGCTGGTAGAGGGTATTGCCCGGGCAGCCATTGAGGAACTCATTAAAGGACCGGGGCCGGGTTCGCAGCTCCTGCCGACTATTCCCAAGGGGACGGTCCTGAAAGATATAAACATCCGCCCCGATGGCCTGTGCAGGGTAGATTTCAGTAAAGAACTGGTGGCCAACCACAGCGGTGGTTCCCTGGGGGAAAGTTTAACCGTCTATTCCATCGTCAATACCCTGACCCAGTTTCCCTCGGTCAAACAGGTCCAGTTCCTGGTGGACGGCCAATTTGTTAAAACTATTGCCGGACATGTCGATGTTTCGGCGGCTATAAGCCGCAATGAAAGCCTCATCAAAAAGGAAGCGCAGTAATTATTTGTCTAAAAATGACAAATATGAGGTGCCTTATCGGGGCACCATTTTTGTTTTTGCAACAAAAAATGGCGATGAAGGAAGGAAAGAATTGCGGCACAGCGAATAGTTATGGTAGCTGCAAAAATGAAAGGAGAAAGGAAGGGTGATGGACAAGCGCATACGTACGGGCCGGTGGGGTCTTTTATTGTTACTACTGGTGTTAATGTACATATTAACGCTGGGCTTAAAGGCCCTACCGGCCACAGCTGGCCCCGGTGTTACCCTCATCCTTAACGGTAACCGGGTTGACCCGGCGGTACCGCCTTATATTGACGACAACGGCCGCACCATGGTACCCTTGCGCTTCGTTATGGAGTATATGGGTGCGAGGGTGGATTGGGTAGAAAAAGAACAGGGTATTGTCGTTAACCGGGGGGCAACAATTTTAAAAATGTGGATTGGCAGCCGCCAGGCCTATGTAAATGGACAGGGCATCCTGCTTGATACCACGCCGGTATTAAAGGGTAATACGACCATGGTGCCGATCCGTTTCATCTCCCAGGCCTTTGGCGGCCAGGTGGACTGGAATGCTGCCTCTCAGACAGTCAGGATCACCCTGGGAACAGTCAAGGGCGCCAACCAGGTGCGCCTGACGGGCAGTTATGTTAATATCCGCTCCGGCCCAGGTCTGGATTACAGTATCATCGATGTCCTCCCCCGGGGGACGGTGCTAAGAAAGCTAGGGGAGATGCCCGACTGGTACAAAGTCCAATTAAATGATGGCCGGCAGGGGTGGGTTGCAGCAGCCTATGCCCAACCGGTTTATGATAATAATCTGCCGGGGAACGGCGGGACGCCCGGTGAAAACCCGCCTACGGGCGGAACTCAGCCCTCGGACGAGACCACCTTGCCCGGCGACGACCAGCCGCCGACCGGACAACCCCTGGGCCTGGCGGTTATCGGCAGCCGGCCGGTAGCAATTTTGGCCGGTCCCAGCCCGGTGGAAAAGCAGGTGGGTACGGCCGCTGCCGGCAGTAAACTGCCCATCTGGCAGCAAAAGGGTGACTGGTGGCAGGTGGAAATGACTAACGGCCGGCGCGGCTGGCTGGCTAGAGCCCTGGCCTCCTTTGCGCCCTACGAACCGTCGGGAAGTGAGCCTGATGGCCGGACGCCCGGCCTCCAGATTACCGGGGTAACAGTAGCGCCCGCAGGTGATGCCATCCAGGTTACCGTTAAAGCCACTGAGGTTTTTAATTATAAAACTTCCCGCTGGGACAATCGCCTGATTGTTGATGTTCCTGGCGCCCTCCTGGCCGTATCGGAAGGGCAGAAAACAGTGGAAGTAAACCGGCCTCCCGTGGCCAGGGTGCGCCTGGGGCAGTTTACGGCGGATACCGTTCGCATCGTCTTTGACCTTAACGGAGCCGCACGGATGAACGCCCGGCCGGCTGCTGACAAAAGCGGGATGATCTTTCTTTTAGAAAAGTCTTCCCTTAAGGGCAGTAAGATTGTCATCGATCCCGGCCATGGCACCGATCCGGAAGGGCCCGACCCCGGGGCCATTGGCCCTACCGGGGTTAAAGAAAAGGACGTCAATCTGGCTATAGCCCAGAAACTTGCCAGCCTGCTCCGGAAGGCGGGGGCCAGCGTTTACCTTACCCGCAATGGCGAGAACTGTCCCTATACCCTGGCGGGCCGGGCCTATTTTGCCAATGATGTGGGTGCCGACCTTTTTATCAGCATCCATTCTAATGCTTCCTATAGCTCCGACGCTTCCGGCACATCCACCTATTTCTATGCCCCGCCGGGTACGCCTCTCGGGGAGCAGAGGGAAGAGCGCCGGCGTCTGGCTACCGCCATCCAGGCCGCCCTGGTGGCAGCCATCGAAAGGAAAGACCTCGGTGTCCTGGAAGCCAATTTCTCTGTCTTACGCAATACCAACATGCCCTCGGTGCTGGTAGAGACGGCTTTTATCTCCAACCCCACCGAGGAACAGCTCTTGAACAGCCCGGCTTTCCAAGCCAGAGTAGCGGAGGGCATTTTTAACGGGATCAGCACCTACTTTGCCGATAATTAATTTTACCGCCAGTTGGCCACGTAGAGGAGCCTGCAGTGACTTGCGGGCTCCCTGCTTCTTTGTTACAATGGGGGAGCAGCAACCTGGGGGAGGGATACCGGTGCTGGCCCTGGTAGGAGGATACTTTTTAATTTTTTTGGCCCGGGTAACCGACGTCAGCATGGCTACTTTGAGAATGCTCCTTTTAGTCAGGGGCAAACGCTTTTATGCTGCCGGTATCGGGTTCTTTGAAGTTTCCATCTTTGTGGTGACTTTAAAATATGTAGTTGACCGCTTAAACGATCCGGCGAGCCTTGTTTTTTACGCCATGGGCTTTGCCACAGGCAATATAGTCGGTAGTCTCATTGAAGAAAAGGTGGCCCTGGGGCAGGTGACGGCTCAAGTAATCACCCTCCACAACCCCCTGGAGCTGGCCGGCACTTTACGAGCTGCCGGCTTTGGCGTTACTGTAACCGAGGGGCAGGGCCGGGACGGTTGCCATCCCATTTTAAACCTTAGTTTTCCCCGCAGGCAGCTAAATGTCATCCAGCAAATGGTAAACAAGTGGGATCCGGAAGCTTTTGTGGTTGTCCATGAAGTAAGAACAACTTATGGTGGTTTTTGCCATTACCGGCGCAAAGGGAAATAGACATTAACGGTATACCTTTAAGCATATAATATGAGGTACTGCTCTTTAATATTAAGATAACGACCTCGATAAGGAGTTGAGGACGGTGCAGCCCGTCCAGCCAGTGGGGGTTTTTGATTCCGGAGTTGGGGGGTTGACGGTAGCCCGGGAGATTACCCGGCAGCTGCCGGCAGAAACCATTATTTACTATGGTGATACGGCCCACGTACCCTACGGTTCCCGGACTGTAGACGAGCTGATAGGTTTTGCCGATGCCATAGCCGGCTTTTTAATTGCAAAAGGAGCCAAGGCCATTGTTGATGCCTGCAACACTACTTCCGCTGTGGCCCTGCCTTACCTGCAAAAAAAATATCATGTCCCGATTATTGGGGTAATTGAGCCCGGAGTAATAGAGGCACTGCGGGCCACGCAAAATGGCCGCATTGGCGTCATCGCCACTGAAGCTACAGTGGCCAGCAATGCCCATCGGAAAGCCATCCTCGCCCGTTCCGGAAAAGTCCAGGTTTTTGTCCGGGCGTGTCCCAAACTGGTACCCCTGGTAGAGGCCGGGCTGGTTTCCGGTCCCGAGGTAGAGGTGGCAGTGGCGGAGTACGTGGAACCCCTGGTTGAGGCGGGAATTGATACCCTGATTCTGGGGTGTACCCATTATCCCTTTCTGGCTCCAGTTATCCAGGAGGTGGCCGGCCCGGGGGTAACTCTAATCGATCCGGCGGCAGCTACGGTACGGGAGTTAAAGGAGGTGCTGGCTGCGGGCGGCGGCCTAAGGGGCGCCCACTGCTCCCAGGCCCACAGTTTTTTTGTCAGCGGTGATGCCCAATTATTTAGTAATGTGGGGATGCAATTGGTCGGCTGGCCGGAGCTTAAAGGCACCAGAAAACTGAAACTGGATTAAGGAGTAGCGACCATGGCCTTGACCAGAGTAAAGGGGCGTAGTCCGCGGGAGTTACGCCCGGTGACGATAGAACGGCATTATCTTAAGTACGCCGAGGGTTCGGTGCTGATCAGCATAGGTGATACGCGGGTCATCTGTAGTGCCACCGTGGAGGAAAAAGTACCACCCTTTTTACGCAACAGCGGCAGGGGCTGGATTACGGCCGAATATGCCTTGCTGCCCCGGTCGACCCGGGAGCGGACTGTGCGGGAAGCGACCCGGGGCCGCCCCAGCGGCCGCACCCAGGAAATCCAGCGCCTGATCGGCCGGGCTTTACGCAGTGTCGTCGATACGGCGGTTTTAGGTGAAAGAACCATCTGGCTTGATTGCGATGTTCTCCAGGCCGACGGCGGTACCCGGACGGCAGCCATTACCGGCAGTTTCGTAGCCCTGGCCGACGCCCTGGCCGGGCTGGTGGCGGCCGGGACCATACCCCGGTTACCCCTTCAGGATTTCCTGGCGGCTATCAGTGTGGGGCTGGTCGATGGCGAACTGCTGCTGGACCTGGACTTTGAGGAAGATTCCCATGCCAGTATTGATATGAATGTAGTTATGACCGGTTCCGGGCAGCTGGTAGAGGTCCAGGGAACAGCGGAAAAACAACCCTTCAGCCGGGAAGAAATGGCTGCCATGCTCGACCTGGCCGGGGAAGGGATAGCGCGGTTGATTGCTATCCAGCGCCAGGTCCTGGGGCCCCTGGCGGACCAGGTGGGGACAGGCTATGAGTAGGATAGTTGTAGCTACGGGTAACGAAGGGAAAGCCAGGGAATTTCGGGAGCTCCTGCGGGGACTGAATGTTGCTGTGGCAACTTTAAGGGATTTTCCCGGGTTGGCCCTTCCCGAGGAAACGGGCAATACCTTTGCCGAAAATGCCATTCTAAAGGCGCGGATAGTGGCAGAAAGCACCGGGCTGCCGTCCCTGGGGGACGATTCCGGCCTGGAAGTAGATTTCCTTAAAGGGGCGCCGGGGGTTTATTCCGCCCGCTTTGCCGGCGAACCATCTGATGACCGGCGAAATAACACTAAGCTGTTACAGCTTTTAGCCGGTGTACCTTGGGAAAAGCGTACGGCCCGTTTTCGCTGTGCCCTGGCCCTTGTTATTCCGGAAGGGGACATTTACCTGGCTGAAGGTACAGTGGAGGGCTTCATTGCTTATGAACCAAAAGGTGATTATGGTTTCGGGTATGACCCCCTGTTTTATTTGGCTGAATATGGTAAAACCCTCTCCGAACTTGGGGAGGAAATAAAAAACAACTTCAGCCACCGTGCCCGGGCCGTCCAGAACCTCTGGCTGGTTTTAAGCCGGCTGTGGCCGGGCGATAAAGCAGGGGGATAAAAGCTTTGACCGCAAGAGCCGGCTCAAGCACGCCCTGCAGGGCGCTAAGGGCCGATTATAATAAATATTGCCCCGCAGGGGAAAAATATTAATGAATTTGCCCGTTAGTGGCAAAAACTGTTTTTGACTTCAAGCATTTTTTACGGTATAATATGCTTTGCATGCGGGTGTAGCTCAATGGTAGAGCCCCAGCCTTCCAAGCTGGTTGCGTGGGTTCGATTCCCATCACCCGCTCCAGCAACAAGCGCCTGTAGCTCAGCTGGATAGAGCAGCGGCCTTCTAAGCCGCGGGCCGCAGGTTCGAACCCTGCCAGGCGCGCCAAAAAAGATAGGAAGATATGGTGGGTGTAGCTCAGTTGGTTAGAGCACCAGGTTGTGGCCCTGGGGGTCGTGGGTTCGAGTCCCATCTCCCACCCCATTTTTTTATCCATGCTGGGGCGTAGCCAAGCGGTAAGGCAACGGACTTTGGATCCGTCATTTCGTTGGTTCGAATCCAGCCGCCCCAGCCAGTATCTATGAGCCATTAGCTCAGTAGGTAGAGCACCTGACTTTTAATCAGGGTGTCCGGGGTTCGACTCCCCGATGGCTCACCATTTTTTTTGCGGGCGTGGCGGAACGGCAGACGCGCCAGACTTAGGATCTGGTGGGGTTCACCCGTGGAGGTTCAAGTCCTCTCGCCCGCACCAAACCTAATAAAATAAATTCAAGGCTTTCCGGGTTTAAAGCCCGGATTTTTTCTTTACCTATGCGCGATAGACTTGCGCGGCTTTCGTTTTAGAGCCTTCAGGTAATGGCGGGGGTCCAGGTTCTTCCCCTTTGCCGCCAGGATTTGGGGTGAGTGGCATGGGCCGCCTAACTCATGGCAAACTCCAGGGGGATGTTGCCGGCAATAGTTAAGAACCTAGAAAAGATCAATGTTCCAGTTGTCTTTTTAGGGTGTTTATCTCTTCCAGATTCAGCCCCGTGGCCCTGATAATGGTGTTGACGTCGACGTTAAGCAGGAGTAAGTTTTTGGCTACTTCTAACTTTCCTTCTAACTTTCCTTGCAATAGAGTTTCTTGCTTCATTTCATCCAGAGCTATTTCCAGGTTGCTAATCATCTGTTCCACCTCCATGGGATTGTTGGCCTCCAGGATGGAGTCCACTTTTGCCTGTACGCCGGAAGGCATTTTAGGTTTGATAATGTGCTTCAGCCAGGTTGTTATATGACGGAACTCATCGGGAGTCATGGTCTTTATTGCTTCAGCCAGTTTTTGGAGGCGCATTACCAGCGTTTCCGGCCTGGCTTTTTGGTCCAGTAAAAATATGCTAGCGATTACATTGGCAGCTTTGACAAGGTCTTCTTCGCTGTAGCGATTGACATCAAACAGTATGTAACTAAAGTCCAGAATATACCCGGCAAACTCCTGGTAACTGCTTATCATTTCTTTGAAGGTGCTGGCTGCTGTCCAGTTGTTAGCCCCGTTGTAGAGCACCCCCGAGATGATGGGCGGCAGGCGGAAATTCTTGCTTTCCCGCTCGTTCTGCGGGGTGTTGTTGTAGATTTCTCGCCAGATCTCGACCATATAGAGCAAAAGGCGGAAAGGTATCAGGTAGTCTACCGTTGACTGCAGCTCCAGCAGGATATAAAAGATGACGTTTTTATCCCTGGTCTTAAGCTTGTAAACAATATCGGCTTCTTTCTCGCTGAAATCCTGGAGGACGTAGGACTTATTCACCAGGATAAGGTCGTCTGCGTCAATGGCCGCCACCCAGTCTTCCCGGACGAAGGTCTTCAGCAGTTCTAGGAATACCCTTTTGTCGGTCAGGAGCTGCCTGTAACCCTTGTCGTGGGGGTGGTGGGAAGACCGGGGCTTCCATTCATTTTCCGGCACAGGAACACCTTCTTCCAGATGTAATTATATCATATTTTTGGGACAGTGAGGGATGTCGCCTGGAAAATGGCTTTTTTCCTGAAACGATTTTTCAATTGGGCGTAAGGCCGGTCCAACCAGGCGTGTTTTTCGTGCCCAGCTTGAGCGTTAACTTAGTGGTGAAAGGCCACTGCAGGTGGGGCAGCACTCGTCTGCTAGCCAAGAGATCCCTGGCCGTTACCGACCTAGGGGAAAAGCTGGCCTGGCGGAGAGCCGGCGATCCGGTGAGTTTATTCTTGTACCATTTTTGCACCACAGGTAGTACCTTCCAGCCCGTAATCGCGAGTGTTTGTCCCTGATAAGGTTTCTCTATCCACCTTTTACCGCTATCTGGCCCAGCAGGACCTGGCGGTATCTTCCGCGGCCGATGCCGGGGAAAAGGAAATCAAGTGCTTTGCCTACCAGTGAGCGAATGAGCTCTGGTAGGGGGATATCATGTACGGCCCTTACCTTATCGTCTTTATCGACGACGTCTCGCGCCTGATTACCGCGCCCAGTTCTTCTGGGAACAGAACTATACCGCTGTGCAGATAACCTTAGCTCTCTTCGTGCTTTGCCATATTGTATACCTCCCAGATTGCGATATAATATTTGCGTAAGGTTCAAATGAGAGCGTAAAACCCGAGAGGTTATTAGCGTAAAATGGAATAACTTCTTTTGAGGCTTAAACGTATCTCTTATATGGGGTTTGGTAAAAAATCTAAGGCGGTTACCACCAAAGGAGCAATTACCATGGAAATAGGTTCTACCATCAGGCATTTCCGTGAAGAAAGGGGCTATACCCTGGACGACCTGGCGGGCAGGGCGGGGATTTCCCCCTCATATTTAAGTGAAATCGAAAGAGGTCATAAGCGCCCCTCCCTCAAAACCCTGGATAAAATTTGCACTGCCCTCAATATTCCCCGGGAAAACCTTATACCCGCCGAAAACAGTGTCGGTCTGGGAGATAAAATCCGGATAGTGCGCCAGGAAAAAGGTCTTTCCCTCAAGGACCTGAGCGCAAAAACAGGTATTTCTTTCACTTATTTAAGCGAAATTGAAAGGGGTGTCCTGCATCCCGCCGCCGATACCTTGAGTAAGATTGCGTCCGCCCTGGAAGTCCCCCTCTCCCTGCTGGTAAGCCATACAGAAAACTGGATCGGGAAAAAACTTAAAGATGTCCGCGAATCCCTAGGGCTTACCCAGAGCGCCCTGGCAGCCCAGGCCGGCCTCTCGCCGGCAATGATCGGGCAGATTGAAGCAGGAAAAGTGCAGCCCTCCCTTAATACTATAGAAAAAATAGCCAGAGCCCTGGGAATTTCCCCTTGCTATCTGCTTATAGCCCGTGACCAGCTGGAAGAAATGCTGGCTTCCATGGGCCCGGATTTAAGGGAACTGCTGCTGAACGAGAATGTGCAGGCAGTACTCAGGCAGATCTGTTATTTAAATGAAAAACAACTGCGCTTTCTCTTGAAATTTATAGAGGTATTTAAACAGGCCCAGCTGGAGTAATTTTTTTGCCTCTTTCTTCGCCGAAAATATTTTTTGCGAAGAAATCATAAAGCATGGGAGGAAATTTTTCTTTCCTGGCGAATATTATTTACTGGAGGTGGTTGTGATGGGATGGTAAAAGGTTAGTTTGCAAAAATAACAACTAGTTCAAGACCGGGTATAAACAAAATAGAAAGGAGAATTATCCATGGAACAACCCAAATTGTCCGTTATCCTTCTTTCAGGAGAACTGGAAAAGTTACAAGCAGGGTGCCTGGTAAGCTCAGTAGCTTCCATGTCGGGGATGGAAGTCAACGTTTTCGTAACTATGGAGGCATTAAAAGCTTTTCGTAAAGATGTAATCAATGCCAGGGAGTTTAAAACCGCCGGTGAGATAGGCCGGGAAATGCTCAATAAGAATGTCGACCTGTTCTACCAGCTACTAGAAAACGCGAAAGACATGGGTAACCTGAAGGTATACGGCTGCGCCATGGCCATGGATTTGATGGAGTGGAAGAAGGAAGACCTCATAGATATTTTTGATGACGTAATCGGCGTTACGGCATTCCTGGGTAAAGCAGCCGGCAGCCAGGTCATTGTAATGTAAGTTAGATTCTTGGAGGGATAACATGTCCGAAGTAAATATCACGAAAACTATTGACGCCCGGGGCTCTTATTGTCCAGGACCGTTGATGGAACTGGTAAAAGCGATTAAGCGCGGTCAAATAGGGGACGTATATGAATTGTTGTCCAGTGATAACGGTTCGGCCAAAGATGTGCCGGAATGGGTCAACAAAATGGGACACGAGCTTGTATACTGCCGGGAAGATGGAGATTTCTGGCGTATTGCTGTCAAGAAAACAAAATAGCTGCTGGCCGGATGTTAACGGCCGGAGGGGGCGCAGGTAAACTCAAAGTTTAATTCCCTGCGCCCGCCCTGCCGGGTCTTCACTAAAGCTTACTGCTTAAGGGAGTGTCGTACGTGACCAGGCGCATCATCATTGTCGGCGGTGGCGTGGCCGGTACCATGGTGGCCAACCGGCTGGCAAAATCTATGGAAACCGAAGTTTATAACGGCGAGCTGGAAATAGTATTGATTGGTGATACAGGCAAGCATATTTACCAGCCGGGCTTCCTGTTCATGGCCTTCAATGAAGGCTTCCTGGAGCAGTTTGCCAGGGAAGAGAAATACCTGCTGCATCCCAAAGTAAATTTCGTTATGGACGCAGCGCGCCATATCGATGTTGACAGGAAAAGGGTTATTACCGGCAAGCAGTCCTTTGACTACGACTTCCTGGTTATAGCCACGGGGTCGTACCCCGATATGGATTCAGTACCCGGCCTGGCGGCAGGTGGCCACACTTTCTATACCCCAGAAGGCGCGGAGAAACTACGGTATGAAATGCTGAATTTCCAAGGCGGCACCCTGCTGGTAACCATCGACGTGCCCCATAAGTGCCCGGTGGCACCCCTGGAGTTCATTTTTATGGCCGATGATTACTACCGGGAAGCCGGTATCCGTAACAAAGTGCAGTTAAAGTACACCTACCCCATCGGCCGCGTTCATTCCCTGGAGCCTGTTGCTAAATGGGCCGTAAAGGAATTCGAAAAGCGTGGTATTGAATATGAAACCTTTTTTAATCTGGAAAAGGTTGATCCCGAAAAGAGAATTGCTTACAACATGGACGGTTCCGAGCACCCCTATGATTTGCTGATTGCTATCCCGGCTCACCGGGGAGCTAGAGTAATTCAAGATTCCGGGCTGGGCGATGAAGACGGCTTTATCCCCACCGACCGTTATAGTTTAAAGATGGAAGGGCAGGATTGTGTCTATGTGATCGGCGATGCCACCGACCTGCCTGTCAGCAAAGCAGGATCAACCGCCCATTATGAAGCCGACGTAGTCGTGAAAAATTTAATCAGTGAATTAAAGGGATTGCCGGCCACCCATCGTTATAATGGCAAGGCGTTTTGTTTTATTGAAACCGGGTTAAATGAGGCCACGTATATCACCTTTAACTACAAGCAACCGCCGCAGCCGGTGCCGCCTTCAGAGATGCTGCACTGGTTCAAGCTCTCTTACAATGAAATGTACTGGCTGTCTGCCCGGGGGATTTTATAAGGGGGGAGTGAGGAAGGATGGCCCAACCTGCCAGGAAAATAATGGGAACTACCAGTACGGAGCCGGAACTATCCGGACGCTCGCGGGAAGTTTTGGATCTTATCAGTGCCGGTATGGATTCCCTGGAACCGCCTGTTATCCAGAATATGGTTGGCAATTTGGTCCGGCTTGGTGAAATGGCCGATGAATTCAACCGCCCGGAAATGCTGGATCTTTTCCGGGAGGTCGCCAGGGCCGGCAGCAACCTTCGCAGCTTAATTGCAGAAATAAGAGATCTGCAGGAGACGGGGACGATGACTACCTTGCTGGAGCTTGGGAGAGTGGTCCAGGCAATGAAAGATTCGTTAACAGCGGGAGTAGTCACAGGAGCTTTACAACAGATAGTTAATACCGTATTCATGATGGACCAGATTCAAACACTTAAGGGTGACAGGCTCATGACAGGTATGATCGCCGCTATGCAAGAAGCCGTTCAGGAGAATAAGGATAAATCCCCGCAAGGCGTATTGAGTCTGCTGCGGCAATTAAACAATCCGGAGGCCCGGAAAGGCCTTAGTATCTTCGCTTCTTTCCTGCAAAAGCTACCAGCGCATCTGGGTTCTACCAATTAGCATTTATGACAGGCTGCCGGCCGGGCAGCTTTTTTTGTTTTGCCTGCCAAAGTTGTTTGGGTTAATTTATGTTGATAACTACTTTACCATTTATTAACTAAGGTCTTGTCATGGCTGAGGGGATATAGCTGTACCAGTTCGGTCGGGTGAAAGTTAGCAGGGAGTTTATGTAGTGCTCCCCGTTGTCAAGACATTTTTTTGAAAAAATTAAGCTATACTATCCTCCCTTCTTCTTTATTGCAAGTTGCCATATTTGTTGATAATTGCCATTTATCTATGGCTTTTACCTGTTATTAGTTGTTACATGGTGACTAATGTAGTCTCTGCAAGCTTGAGCTGACCGAAATATAAGTCTGCCGGTTTTTGGTGGTTAATGGCCTGGTGTGGCCTCTCAAAGTTGTATTCGTCAATATAGGTCCGTACCGCCCGGTATACTTCCCGGGGCTTCCGGTACTCTTCGTAATAGATTTTTTCCCACTTCAGATTCCTGAAAAACCGTTCTGTAATGGCATTGTCGGTTGCCCGGCCTTTGCCGTCCATGCTGATCTGTATCCCGTTTCTTTTTAAAAGCTCAATGTACTCGCTGCAGGTAAAGTGGCTGCCCTGGTCGCTGTTAATGATTTCCGGCTTCCTCACTGCCAGCGCTTTCTTAAGCGCTCGCATTACAAATGACCGCTCCAGTGTTTGGGATAATTCCCAGCTCACTATATAGCGTGAATACCAGTCGATTATGGCTACCAGGTACATAAAACTGCCTTTCATCCGGATATAGGTGATGTCGATACCCCAGATGTGGTCGGGCCTTTCGGCCTTCACGCCCCTCAGCAGATAGGGATATGTATGGTTTTGATGATTTCGCTTGCTCAGGTTGGGACCTGGGCATAACCCGGCTATCCCCATCCGGCGCATTAGCCGCAGCACGCGCTTTTTATTGACTACATAGCCCATATCCCTTAACACTGCCCGGATCCGCCTGTAGCCGTAATGCGGCCAACGGGTGTAGATCTCGTCTATCTGGTGCATTAGCTCGATGCCTTTGTCTGCTTCCTCCGATGGCTTGTAGTATATGCTGGTGCGGTTGACGTCTAAAAGTTCCGCCTGCCTCTTTACTGAGATTTCGGGGTGATGACGCTCCACCATTTCACGTCTTTCGACGGCGCTCGTTGAGTTCAGCAGATTTTTTTTCAACCAATTGACCTCTATGGTCAACTGGCCGATCTGCTTGATCAGTTCCTCCTTCTCGGCTTCATACTGCTTTCTCATCTTTTCCAGTTCGCTGGCGCCGCGGGTGAAAAGGGAAGGGAGGTTCTCTATGGCCTCAGCCTTCCATCGGTGTAGCTGGGTGGGGTGGACTTCGTATTGAGCAGCGATCTCGGCTACTGTCTTCTCCCCACGGAGCATTTCCAACACGATGTTTGCTTTTTGTTCAGCTGTAAATTTTTTTCTCTTTTCCATGTCACCATTATAGCTTAATTTTTTTGTTTTTGTGTCTTAACCTATGGGTCCATTATATTAATTTGCTAAGCGGCGGCATAGCCGACCTTTACAGAACTGTGGCCGTGCAGGTAAAAGCAACGGCCACTTTTCGTTTTATTTTTTATGCCTATTAACAGGCCATAAAATAAAAATATTTTTCCGGTCAAGAAGGAATTTTGCCATCAATGGCGAATAAATAAAATAGACAGACACATCAGATCACAAAATAACAAAGTGATCTCATAGTAAGGAGCTGACCTTTGTGCGGGAGAACAAAGTAAAAAAAGCCCTGGCCGATGGCGAAGTAGTTATCGGCACCATGATCTCCGAGGTCAGGGGGCCGGGTATTATCACCATGCTGGCTACGGCCGGCTATGATTTCGTCTATATTGACATGGAACATTCCTCTTACAGCATCGAAACCGTGGCCGACATGATAGCCGTCTCCAAAGCCACAGATATCGTGACAATTGTCAGGACGCCGGGTTTGTCGCGGCTGGCCTTATCCCGGCCCCTCGATGCCGGGGCGGAGGGGCTTTTAATCCCCCAGGTAGAGAGCGAAGAAGAAGTAAAGAAAATTGTTGAGTACACCAAGTATTACCCCCTGGGGGAGCGCGGTATGGCCCTGCGGCGCGCCCATTCCAACTTTGCCCCGGTGAAAACGGCCGACTATATTAAGCTGGCCAATGAACAAACTTTAATAGTCATCCAGATTGAAAGCGAGACGGCCATCCGCGACCTGGAAAAGCTCGTAAGTGTACAAGGAGTGGATGCGGCCTTTATCGGGCCTGCTGATCTTACCCAGTCCTACGGCATACCGGGCCAGACAGGAGACCCGCGGATTACCGCCGCCCTTGAACGTTTTATCCGCGTTTGCAATGATCACGGCGTAGCGCCGGGCATTCACGTCTATGACATGGATAGCGCTAAAAGGTGGATCGACGCTGGTATGAGGCTGATAGCCTACTCCAACGATATCAGCATGATCGTGGATACAGGCCGCAGGTATACTGCCGAATTAAAAGAATATGTAGCCTCAAAGTGCTAGTTACGATGCTAAATTATGGGGGTAAATGCAATGGCAAAATTTGTACCCAGGGGCATTATCCCGGCCATGGCCACACCCACCGACGAATGGGGCAATATTAATGAGAGCGCGCTGCGCAAGCTGGTCAATCATTTAATTGAGGGCGGGGTACACGGCCTTTTCCCGGTAGGCAGCCAGGGCGAGTTTTTTGCCCTGACATTTGAGCAAAAGAAAAAAGTGATTGAGATAGTCATTGACGAAACCCGGGGCCGCGTTCCTGTTTACGCCGGCACGGCGGCTCTGACAACGAAGGAAGCCATAGAAACTACTAAAATGGCCCGCGACCTGGGTGTTGATGCCGTATCCATCCTGACGCCCTTTTTCACCAACCTGAGCCAGAAGGAGGTTATCGGGTTTTACCTGGACATAGCCCGGGCCGTCCCCGACCTGCCGGTATTGCTTTACTCCAATCCGGGCAGGACCAAGGTGCCTATTGCGGTAGAAACCGTCAAAGAGCTGGCTGCAGTAGACAACATTGTCGGCATCAAGGACTCCAGCGGCGACATGACCCTTACGGCCGAATACATCAGGGTCACGCGGGATATGGATTTTTCTGTCCTGGCCGGCCGGGACACCCTGATCTATGCCACCCTCTGCTACGGCGGCACAGGCTCCATTACGGCTACGGCCAACGTGGAACCCCGCATAGCAGTAGAAATTTATGAAGCCTTTATGGCCGGCGATCACCGGCGCGCCCTGGAGGCCCAGTACCACCTGGCACCGCTGCGCCTGGCCTTTGAACTGGGCACCTTTCCCGTGGTAATCAAGGAAGCCTTGAATATGATCGGCATCGACGCGGGTAAGGCCATCCGGCCCGTTGGTCCCCTGACGGAAGAAAACCGGGCTCGCCTGCGGCAGGTCTTGCAGGATATGGGCGTAGTTAAAGCATAGGGTGGTGCGGGAAGTCAAATGAAGAAGAAAGTCTTGATCGTCCAGCCGATCCACGAAAGCGGCCTGAAGGTGTTTGACGACCGGTTCGAGGTGCGGGTTGCTCCCGACCCGTCGGTAGAAACAGTTAAACGTGAGATCAAAGGTGTGGAAGGCGTTATCGTGCGCACGGCACCTTTTACCCGGGAAATAATTGCGGCTGCCGACAGCTTGAAAGTCATTGCCCGCCATGGTGTGGGCGTGGATAACATTGATCTTCGGGCGGCTACGGAAAGGGGTATCCTGGTACTCAATACGCCGGATGCCAATGCCGTTTCCGTTGCCGAGCATACCCTTACCGCCATAGGTGCCCTGGCCAAGAGGGTGCTCCCTATGGACCGGGCCACCCGCCGGGGCGACTGGGAAGCCAGGAATGAATACAAGGCCGTGGACCTGGACGGCAAGGTGCTGGGTCTGATAGGTATGGGCAGGATCGGGAGCATGGTGGCCAGGAAGGCTGCCGCCGCCTTTAACATGGAGGTAATCGCGTACGACCCTTATGTGCGGCCCGAAGTGGCGGCGAAAAATGGAGTTGTATTATATGAAGATTTGGACCGCATCTTCCGGGAAGCCGATGTTATATCCATTCACACTCCCCTCACGGCTGAGACCAGGGGCCTGGTAAATGAGGCCAGGCTGGCCCTGATGAAATCTTCGGCTTTCCTGGTGAACTTCTCCCGCGGTGGCGTGGTGGACGAGGAGGCTCTGTATCGCGCTCTTAAAGATGGAGTTATTGCCGGCGCCGCCCTGGATGTTTTCGAGGAAGAGCCCCCCTCACGAAATCATCAGTTATTTGAGCTCGATAATGTGCTGCTTTCTCCCCATAGCGCGGCCCTAACGGAGGAATGCGTGGTCAGGATGGCCACCGGCGCGGCCCGGGGGGTAGTAGATGTACTTACTGGTAAAAGGCCACAATTTGTGGTTAACACGGAAGTTTTAAAGCAATAGTAGTAAAACATTTACCTGCTAAGCAAAGGGACAAAATAGGACGTGGCGGGTCGACTGCAAGGGGGAATTTATTAGTGGCCAGGTATTCCGTCCCCAATGGTAAAAAAATGGTGGAATTTGAGATACCGGATGGAGTAGATGTGACCGTCGTTGAGTCCCGGAAACTTCCCGTCCTTCCCGATACGGAACGAGCTATCAGGGAGGCTGTCGCCAACCCTATTGGCAGCCGGCGTCTGCGGGCTATGGTGCAACCGGGGCAGAAGGTGGCTATAATCGTTACCGATATTACCCGGAAACTACCGGAGGACATTATCCTGTCGGTTTTAATAGAGGAACTGCTGGCCGGCGGTATCTGCGTGAATGATATTACCGTAGTGGTGGCTACCGGGACCCACAGGCCCAATAGCCGCAAAGAGTTAGTTGATATGTTTGGTGAGGAAAACGTCACCCGCCTGCGCTTCGTCAACCACAACGCCTGGGATAAAGAAGGACTGGTTTATTTAGGCAAATCTCAAAGAGGCATACCGCTGGTAGTCAATAAATATGTGGCGGCAGCAGATATTAAAATCTCCACCGGGGTTATCGAGACCCACCTCCTGGCCGGCTACAGCGGCGGCGTAAAAAGCGTGGCTGTCGGGGTAGCGGGGGCGGAGACTATAGCAGCGACCCACAATTACCAGGTGATGGCAGAAACACGGCTGGGGGTGATTGAGGGTAACACCTTCCGGGATTTCTTGACCGAGGCCGCTATGGCTATAGGCCTGGACTTTATCGTCAACGTAGTCCAGACCGGCAATAAAGAATTGGTCCGGGTGGTGGCCGGGCACCCGGTGGCGGCTTTCCTGGAAGGCGTCAAGACGGCGCGGACCATGTATGAGGTGGAGATTGATCATCATGCGGATATTGTCATTGCCGGCGTAGGTTACCCCAAAAACCGCGACCTTTACCAGGCTACCAGGGCGGCCAACACCTCTATCTTCGGTCCCCGGCCGGTGGTGAAAAAAGGCGGGGTAATCATTATTCCGGCCAGCTGCGAAGACGGCTTCGGCCACCCCGGCTACGTGGACTGGATGGCCGCGTCCGGTGGGCCCGACGACATTATTGAACATGCCGCGAAGGAAGGTTTTGCCCCCGGGGATCAAAAAGCACTAATTTTGGCTTGGATTCTAAAACAGGCGCGGGTGGTTGTGACCGATTGTGAAATTCCTGCAGGAGAATTAAAAAAGGTATATTTAGAAGCCATGCCTACTTTGCAGGAGGCAGTGAACAGGGAAATTGCGGGTAGAACCGGTGTGAGGGTAATTATAATCCCGGATGCCCTTCTTACTTTGCCCATTTTGCGAAAACAGCAACACTTATAATTTTATCTAGCCGGGGGTGGTGGCGGTGAAGAAACATATAAGGACGACGGGCGTCTTTTTAATCATCGTTGGCGTGGCTATAATGGTCGACTCTGTTATGGTGCTTAAACTTGGAAATTATCATAATCCGGATTCTGGCTTTTTGCCCTTTTGGTACAGTTTACTGATGGTAATATTCAGCCTGGTGCTGGTAATCAGTAATTTGGGTGCTGATGACCGGCCGCAACCTTTTTGGGAATCCCTGCAATGGGTAAATCCCTTAATAGCTGTCATAATTATAGGATTATACGGTTTTATTATGGAAAAATTAGGATATTTACTCGCTACTTTTATATTTCTTCTGGTATGGGAAAAGCTTTTGGAGCATGAAAAATGGTTGAAAACATTAGTTATTTCCGTCTTCGGGACCATTTCATTATATTTAATTTTTGAGCATATGCTGGGAGTCCCGCTTCCGGCAGGCATTTTCGCTCTATAGGGGGGCAAGTAATGGGTATTTTTGAAGGTCTTTTTAACGGATTTTCCATTGCCCTGCAGGGCTACAACCTTTTATTTGCCTTTATAGGCTGCTTGCTCGGCACGGCCATCGGTGTCCTTCCCGGCCTCGGCCCGGCGGCTACAATATCACTACTCTTACCGGTAGTTTATAAAATGAGTTCACCGGCGACATCAATAATTTTTTTGGCCGGAATTTATTACGGTTCGATGTACGGCGGGTCGACGACTTCGATTCTCCTTAACTTGCCGGGTGAGGCGGCATCGGTAGTTACCGCGATAGATGGCTATAAAATGGCTTTG
This sequence comes from Moorella sp. E308F, assembly GCF_006538365.1. Classification (NCBI taxonomy): domain Bacteria; kingdom Bacillati; phylum Bacillota; class Clostridia; order Neomoorellales; family Neomoorellaceae; genus Neomoorella; species Moorella sp. E308F. The sequence continues at coordinate 115,319 of NZ_BJKN01000003.1, forward strand.
AAAGGTCGGGCAGGAGCGGCGTTGGGAATTGCCGCCATTGGCTCTTTTATCGCCGGCACTATCGGGGTGATTGGTTTGAGCATAGTCGCCCCTCCCCTGGCCGAATTTGCCCTGCGCTTTGGGCCCCCGGAGTACTTTGCCCTCACCCTTGTGGGGCTTTTGCTGGCGGTATTTCTTTCGGGATCGTCCATAGTAAAGGGGCTTATTGCCTTACTCATCGGCCTTTTGCTGGCGAGCGTCGGTCTTGATCCCATTACCGGTAAGGTCCGTTTTACCGGTGGAATTATAGGCCTTCAAGGCGGTTTTGATTTTGTAACTCTGGCCATGGGGGTATTCGGCATCGGTGAGATTTTATATAGCCTCGAACAAAACATTAAAGGTGAGATTGTAACTACAAAAATCGGCAAAGTTTTTCCTACCATAAAAGATTTCATAGAAGCGAAATGGGCGATTATTCGCGGTTCGTTAATCGGCTTTTTCGTTGGCATCCTTCCCGGCGGCGGGGCCGTAATTGCTTCCTTGGCGTCCTACGCCGTGGAAAAAAGGTGCTCCAAGAAACCGGAAGAATTCGGACATGGGGCCATATGCGGCGTTGCTGGCCCGGAATCGGCGAACAATGCCGCCTCCAGTGCCTCTTTTATACCTCTCCTTACGTTGGGTATCCCCGGTAATGCCTCTATCGCCATGATTTTTGCAGCGCTAATGATCCAGGGGGTAACACCCGGACCTTTCCTTGTAAAAGAGCACGCCGATGTCTTTTGGGGAGTTATCGCTTCGATGTATATAGGCAATCTGATGTTGTTGGCCCTCAATCTACCCCTTGTGGGTCTCTGGGTTCAACTTTTGAAGGTTCCTTTTGGGATTCTGGCACCGGCGGTGGTATTGTTCACCTGTGTAGGCGTCTACAGCATCGCCAACGATACCTTCAATATATATGCCTTACTGTTCTTCGGCCTCCTGGGCTATTTTATGCGCAAACTTGATTTTGAGCCGGGTCCGTTACCTTTAGCCTTCGTACTTGCCCCCATAATTGAGAATTCTTTAAGGCAGTCTCTTTTGATGTCGGGCGGCAGTATGGCCATCTTTTTTACCCGGCCAATAGCGGCGACTTTGTTCGCTATCTTTATAGCTCTGGTGATTGCACAAGGTCTGCAAACGTTATGTCAGCGAAAAAGGTCGAAGGTTTCGCCGGGAATGAGCACCGGCGAAGTTTAATACAGCCTTCGTAAAGCTATCTACGGGAAATAAACTTAATGGAAAGGGGTAGATAATTAAGATGTATCGTAAGAAAGCCTGGAGAATATTGGGTCTGTTGATGGTCGCCCTGCTGGTGCTCCTTATTGCCAGCGGCTGCGGCGGTAAATCTGCTACTCAGGACAATACCCCTTCTCAAGAGAAGAACGAAGGGGCTGCGGCAACAAGCAGTAAATATCCAGAAAAACCCATCACCATTATCGTTCCTTATGCGGCAGGCGGTTCTACCGATGCCTTGGCCAGGGCCATTGAAAAGGTTTGGACCAAATACTGCCCGCAGCCCGTCATGATTGTTAACAAACCGGGCGCTGGCGCTGTTGTAGGTCGGGAATTTGTCAAAACTTCCAAGCCCGACGGTTACACCTTAATGATAGGCTACGGTTCAGGGGAAGACCTAATCGGTCCCCAGTTGCAAAAAGTACCCTACGATCCTCTGAAGGATTTCACGCCTATTGCCAGGATGTCGATCCACTCAACCATTATTTGTGTTCCTGGCAACTCCCAGTTTAAATCAATGAAGGAGCTTATTGATTGGGCTAAAACTAGTAATCAGCCCGTCACCGCCAGCGTATCGACGGCTACGGGCAACGTCAATATCACCATGCGCGGGATCGGCAAAGTTACTGGCATTAACATCGTTCCCATACCCCATCAGGGTGGCGCCCAAGCCATTACCGACCTGATCGGCGGGCATGCCATCGTGGGCGGCGGTTCCGGCAACGAAGTGGCGCCCCATATTCAGGCCGGCAGGCTGCGTCCTCTGGCTGTAGATCTACCGGAGCGCGATCCCGCCTTCCCGGATGTACCGACTTTAAAAGAGCAGGGCATTAATTTCTACAGCTGGGGATCGGTTAAAGGTATTGCCGCTCCGGCCGGAACTCCTAAAGAAGTGGTTGATTATCTAGCCGACGTACTGAAAAAGGTAAGCGAAGATCCCGAGTTTAAAGAGTCAATGAAGAATCTCCATCAGCCCATCCTTTATATGGGTCCCGAAGAATTTCAGAAATTCTTCAAAGAGGCCTATGACTATTTCGGCAAGCTGATTAAAGACCTGAATATAACATTGCAATAAAAGGTTGTAACCCTTCCTTTCCCGTAGATAGCTTTACTTTTTGAAAGGAGATATTTCCATGAAGCCCATGTCCTCCCGAGAAAGATTCCTTACTGCATTGAAAAAACAGCAGCCCGACCGGGTGCCGTGGTTTGAGAGTTACGTCCACCGAGGTCTCGCCGACAGGATTGTCGGGCGCAAGACCGATTTGCCGCCGGGCTGGCGTACCCCACCGGACTTATATAAAATTCTCTGCCTTGATACCATAACGTATAACTTCAGGCCCCCCTTTTATGCCATCATGGAGAAGAACGGCGACGTAGAACAATTGAAGGAAGGCCTGCTCAAGACCAGGGACGACTTAAAGGCTTTAAAGGAGTTTCTACCCGATCCTGAGAATCCGGATTTTTACAGGGGCGCCGAAGAACTTTTATCCTTTGCCCGGCAAAACGGCCTGGCGGCCATTGCTGGTATCAGGGTGGGGTTGAGCAACACGTACAACAGCATGGGGTATGAAAACTTCTCCTACGCCCTTTATGACGACCCCGGTTTTATTGAAGAAAGTATGGAATTGATCGGCGAGTGGTGTATTAAGGTTATTGAGCGGGTAAATGATTTAGGTTTCGATGCAGCCTATATTTCCGAGGACATAGCTTTTAAATGGGGACCGATGTTTTCTCCGGAACACTTCCGGAAATATATGCTGCCCCATATGAAAAAGGTAGTTGATCACATAGCTATTCCCAGGATATACCATACTGATGGCAATCCCCTGCCCATGCTTAAAGATCTGGTGGAAGAGCTAAACATCTGCGCCATTGCCAATCTAGAGCATGGTGCCGTTGATATTTTCCAGGTGAAGGAAGAATGGGGAGATAAGCTCTGCCTCATTGGCAACATGGACCTGCATTATACCTTAACAATGGGTACTCCCGAAGAGACGGTATTAGAGGCCAAAGAGAAGCTCGAAAAGGTGGGCAAGGGAGGGGGCTATATTATTTCCAGTTCTAATGGCTTGACAGAATACTGCAAGGCGGAAAATATATTAGCTTTAAACGGAGCAATACTGCGGTACGGTGTTTATTTTGAATAGCTAACTTCCCTACCAGGGTTTTTTATACCCGTTTGGTTCCTGGTTTTCAGTGAAAGGGGGGGTTAAGCAAATGTCGTAAAGAACCATATCAAATGGACGAGATATAATCTAAAAGGAGGCGTTAAAAATATGCCAAAATTCGCCGCCAACTTAACCATGCTGTTTACCGAAGTGCCTTTCCTGGAGCGCTTTCAGGCCGCGCGGGAAGCGGGTTTCAAAGCGGTGGAGTTTCTTTTCCCGTATGAATACAGCATGGACGCGATAAAGGGCGCGGTAGAAGAAAACAATCTCCAGGTGGTGCTTTTTAACCTACCTGCCGGCGACTGGGCGGCGGGTGAGCGCGGCATTGCCGCCAACCCGCAGCGGAGGGAAGAATTCCGTGAAGGAGTTAAGCAGGCAGTGGCCTGGGCCCGCGCCCTGGGCGTGCCGCGGTTGAACTGCCTGGCCGGCAAGAGGTTAGACGCCTTCACTTTTGAAGAGCAGTGGCAGGCGCTGGTGGACAACGTCCGCTATGCGGCTGGAGTTCTGGGAGAACATGGCTTAAACCTCATGGTGGAACCCTTAAACCATTACGACGTACCGGGTTTCTTACTTAACACGACCGGACAGGTTTTGCAACTGCTTGCCGAGGTTGATATGCCCAACGTTTATTTACAGTACGACATTTATCATGCCCAGAAAGTAGAAGGAAATCTGACGGCTATCCTGCGCGAGCATCTGCCAAAGATCGGCCACATCCAGATCGCCGACAACCCCGGCCGGCACCAGCCGGGAACGGGCGAGATTAATTATCCTTTCTTGTTGCGGGAGCTGGACAACGTCGGTTATAAGGGTTATGTGTCTCTGGAATACATTCCGGTACCGGACACTCGCCGGTCTTTAGACTGGGTGGCAGCGTACGGGTACAGGCTAGATTAATTTGGGGAGTGCGTTAGCCCCGATAAAAGGAGTATGCCGCTTGGGCGGCACATTAAAACCAGGTAAAAATTTTGGCGAAAGGGGTAAAAAGAAAAAGATGAGTAAAATTGGCTTCATAGGACTGGGCATCATGGGCAAGCCCATGAGTAAAAACCTGCTGAAGGCTGGCTATGAGCTGGTCGTATATGATATTATTAAAGAAGCAGTAGACGATGTAGTGGCCGCCGGCGCGGAACCGGCCGGTTCCTGCCGGGAGGTGGGCGAACGCTGCGATAAGTTTATCACCATGCTGCCCAATTCCCCCCACGTGAGGGAGGCTGTCCTGGGGCCGAATGGTTTGCTTGAGGGTGCCCGGCCTGGTTCAATCCTTATTGATATGAGCTCCATTGACCCTATGGTTAGCAGGGAAATAGCCGGGAAGCTGGCTGAAAAGGGCGTGCGTATGCTGGATGCGCCGGTGAGCGGCGGCGAACCCAAGGCCATCGACGGAACTTTGTCGATAATGGTCGGAGGCAAACAGGAAGACTTTGATGAATGTTATAATATATTAAAGGCCATGGGATCTTCCGTGGTCCGCGTCGGTGACATCGGCGCCGGCAATGTGACCAAACTGGCGAACCAAATTATTGTCGCCCTAAATATTGCCGCCATGTCCGAGGCCCTGGTCCTGGCCACCAAAGCCGGCGTTGACCCGGAACTGGTCTACCAGGCCATCCGCGGCGGCCTGGCCGGGAGTACGGTCCTGGACGCCAAGGCGCCCCTGGTGCTGGCCGGTCAGTTTAAGCCCGGTTTCCGGATTAACTTGCATATTAAAGACCTGGCCAATGCCATGGCTGCCGGGCATGAGGTGGGAGTTCCCCTGCCGCTCACCTCTGTTGTTATGGAAATTCTGCAAGCCTTAAAGGTTGATGGCTTGGGTGACGCCGACCACGGAGCCATCATTCGCTTTTACGAAAAACTGGCACAAGTTGAGGCAAGAAAGCATTAGTGGTCCCCCTTTGCGAGGTCCAGGCTGCCTGTAAGCCGCCTGGACCTTTATGCCAAAAACTTGAAAGGGCATGATGTGGAGAATGATCCGAACTTGAGCGGTGCCAGAGGGGCAATAGGACAGCGAGGTCTTAGTGGAAACATTTTGGTATAGGTGCGTGAATAACCATGAAAGACGGGCTAATCATCCGCAAGAAGAAAATGTATGAAGAAGTGGTGGAGCGCATTACCCGGTTGATTAAGAGCGGGGAGTATAAAGTGGGGGACCGCTTGCCGCCCGTTCAAGAATTGAGCGAAATGTTCGGTGTCGGTACCCCCACTTTAAGGGAAGGCCTCTCTGTCCTGGCCTCCAGCGGCATCCTGGAGATAAGGCACGGTAATGGCATTTATGTCAAGCGCTTTCCCTTGGAACCAGAGGACCTGATGGCCAAATTAAACGAGGTAGAATACCAGCAGTTGCTCTCCTGGGTTGAGTTTCGCCGGGCGCTGGAAGCCGAGGCTGCTGCCCTGGCCGCCGAAAGGAGCGACGAGGCGGATTTAGAGGCCATGGAAGCGGCAGAAATAAGGCTGGAAGAGGAGATAACCAGGGGAGAAATCACCATCGAACCTGACTACCAGTTTCACAACAGCATAGCTTTAGCCACCAAGAATCCTATATTTATCCAGACTTCTACCACTATAGAGCATATTATTCGGCAGTATTTTCATTTGAGTTTACGCTACGGCAGGACCTTGCCCTGGCACCGGGAATTGGTGGTGACTGAACACCGGAAAATATTGGAGAACATCCGCAAGAGACGACCGCGAGAAGCGCGCAATGCCATGCTGGAGCACCTCAACAACGTCTCCGGACGGGTGAAGCTTTTAGAGAGCCTGGCCGGGGGTAAGCAAATTGATGATCGTTAAGATGCGTTACTTAATCAAACCGGAGTATAAATTTAATTCATTTTTAAAGAGGGCTTAATACAATTATAACCCTGGCGTGCTATTATAAAAGCGAGCAAAGCCCTCTGACCTCCTTTTTAATATATACCCTACCACACCCGGATTGCCCGGGTTGTTTTTTTATTGCCCCAAAAAGTGGTATATTTTGCAGGAAAAAAAGCATTAATGTCGAATAGCGTAAAGGGTTACCGCTAAAGGCAAACCCCACCGAAAGGGGGGGACGCAAAGCCATGGGTCTAAGGCTTTTACGAGCTAAGATCGCCAGGCTGCCGGTACTTTGATGCTGCTGCAATTTTTAAGCATGAAGACAGGGGCGGCCTTTGGCGATGAGGCTGTCCTTTATTTTTTGTCTTCCATGAGGGTTGCTTCGCGCATGTGATCATTGCCGGGAAGGGGTAAAATTAATGAATAAAACCATAGGGTTATTGTCCGATGGCCTGCCGGGATAAACTCGTTAACCAGGAAGTACTGGAAGCCCTCCTGGACGATTACCTGCGCCGTAAGACTTTGCCGGCAACCTATAAAAACTATCTTTTGAGGTTAATCGAAGGCCAGGTTAACATACTCGTTCACAATCTTTTACAAATGGTTGATGGCGAGGGCGTTAATGAACCTGGCCGCTGCGTTAAATTGTCACAGCCCGGTGGGCAGAAAACGGCTCTATGTCAATAGTTGTGGGATTAAATTTTGAGGGCAACATCCCAGGAAAATTTTCTTGATGAAATGATTACGATTCCTAAAACCAAAACTTAATCGTTTCAGCATTTTGCTTAAAGTATTCTTGCCTTCTATATAACCATTGGTGTACCGGCGGCCTTGCTGGGTGTATCTAACCAGGTTTAATATTTCTGACCTCCAGAACTTAATAGTACGAGCCCATACCCGTCCCTCTACATTTTCAGCGCATTCTGCATTTATAAGCCAACGGCTTAAGGCAATTTCTGCCTCTTCAACCCGGTCCATCTTTATGATTTGTCTTAAATCTTCTTTTAGCTGGTATAGTTCATAGAGGGACGGGTATTTATTCTTAATTTCTTCTAGCTGCTGTTGTTGTCTGGAAGTAAGTTTTTCTTTAGCCTTGAGCAAGGGTAGGCGAGGTATATTCTCCTTGCCTGCTTCTTGCTCTATCTTGCGTGCTTCATTTAAGCGACGGTTGGCATCCTGAATTACATGGAAAGGGTCTACTATTATCCTGGCTGAAGGAAAGATTGCTTTTATTAACTTGCGCCAGGAGTCTTTCATGTCAATTACTACTGCTTCTACTTTAACCCCGGCTTTTTTGAGCCCCTCCAGGTAAGCCTTTATAGTTGCTTTCCTGTCATCACCCAAAATCGTCAAAGGCCTCTTATCCGGTTCCAGGCGCCCTACTACGCATACATAATCATTCCCGCTAAAGGACAGTTCATCTAAGGTTAAGACTATGGGCTCTTGAGTATCATCTGCTGGAAGACCGGACTGGATATACTTGTCTAGTAATCTTATAACCCTATTAGGAGTAAGGTGTAATATTCGGGCTGCATAGGTAAAGCTCATCCTCTGGGCATAATACACTACTGTCTGCACTCCTAGTTTTGTAAATCTGGCCCAGGGGATGGTATTCGGAGGACGAAGGGTAAAAGTCTTATGACAATGGTAACACTTATACCGTACAGGAACCCAGGATAAAAAAATCCATCTCCCGTATAAAAAAGCGTGACGAATTTTCCTTTCTTGGGGCTTCCGGTTCTTCTTTAAAATGCCGTGCTTATGTAATTTGCCTTTGTTACATGCAGGGCATAATGCTGGCGGCTCTAGCGTCACCCTTAACACAATATCTTTACGTTCCTGCCGTTCTCCTAAAATGGACTGGAGTATTTTATCAAAATTCTCTTGTCCCTTGAGGGTGATCGTGCTATTCTTATTCATGGGGGCACTCCTTTCCTAATGGGGTTTTTGTTTGCTAACATTTGATTTGGATGTGCCCCCCTCTTTTTCCTCCTTTAACTTCTAAAATCTCTTCTCCTCTGTCCTTCTATCTCTTCCTATCCCCTCCCACACTTTTTATTATAGAGCCGCAGAAAACTTGACAGAACCGGAGCTATCTGTTAATATATCGCTACGGAAAGCGTGGTAGTGCCTGAATAACGGGCGGAAGTAGCTCAGCGGTAGAGCATCGCCTTGCCAAGGCGAGGGTCGCGGGTTCAAATCCCGTCTTCCGCTCCATATTTTTGGCTTGGGGGGACCTCGGATCGGGTTTTTACCTGTCCGAGGTGTTATTCTACTAGCTTGTTTTTTAGTAGGCGCGGCAGGAAAAGGTAGACAAAGCGGCGAAATAAAATTGCTGATAGTATTTTATGCTAAATGGATGGTCATAATGAATGGCGTCCAGTAGTCGGGAGCAGGGAGGAGCAAGTAGGTAATGAAGGCTACCGTCGAGAAGTTAGATAAGCATCAGGTACTTCTGGAAATTGAAGTTGAAGCACCCAGGGTACAGAAAGCCCTGGATCAAGCTTACCGCCGCCTGGTAAAGCGGGTAAACATCCCGGGTTTCAGGAAAGGCAAGGCACCGCGTTTTATCCTGGAACGGTATATCGGCAAAGAGCCTATCTATAATGAGGCGGTAGAAATTGTTATTCCACCGGCCTATAAAGAAGCAGTAGCCGAGCACCAGCTGGAACCCATCGATCACCCTGAAGTGGAAATAGTCAAGGTGGAAGAGGGCGAGCCTTTAATCTTCAAGGCCAGAGTAGAAGTCAAGCCGGAAGTCCACCTCGGCACCTACAAAGGCTTGGAAGTGGAACGGCCGGAAGTAAAAGTTAGCGAGGAGGATATCGACGCCTATCTGAAAAGCTTACAGGAGCGTTATGCTACCATCAAGAACATCGAAGATGAACCGGCGGCAGCGGGGGATATTGTCGTCATTGATTTTAAAGGGACGGTAGAAGGCCAGCCTTATCCAGGTTTAGAAGGAAATAATTATCATCTGGAATTGGGGTCGGGTACCTTTGTCCCCGGCTTTGAGGAACAACTGGTAGGTGCCCGTCTAAACGAGGAACGTACCGTTACCGTTACCTTCCCTGCCGACTACCACAAAGAAGACCTGGCGGGCAAGGAAGCCGTCTTCCAGGTTGCCATCCGGGGCATTAAACGAAAAGAGCTGGCCCCTCTGGATGATGAATTTGCCAAAGACGTCAGCGAGTGCGAGACTCTAGCCGAACTGCGCCAGGATATCCGCCGCCGGCTGGAAGAGAGACAGCGGCAAGAGATTGACGCTGCCGTAAGGCAAGCTGTAGTGGCCAAGGCCGTAGCGGCAGCCACGGTGGATTTACCGGAAATCATGGTTAAACGGCGGATCGAATCCCGGCTCAGGGAACTGGAACGCAACCTGCATGCCAGGAAAATAACCCTGGGGGAGTTCTTAAATAATACTGGTAAGACTATGGATGATTTAGAGAAAGAATTCCAGCCCGGGGCGGAAAGGGATGTAAAGACCGAACTGGTGCTGGAAGCCATTGCCAAGGCCGAAAATATTGCGGCCACGGAAGAAGACATTGAGGCGGAAATTGAGAAGATGGCCAGGATCTTCCGCCAGGATGCAGCCGAAGTACGGAAGAATCTGGGCGACTTGTCCCTCCTGAAATACGATATAATGATTAAAAAGACCATAGATTTTCTGGTCGAGCACAGTGTGGCCGTACCTCCCCGGGAAGGCGGAGAAGGGGAGACAGGAGAAACTGCTGCGACGGAAGGCTAAAAGGAGTAGAAGCGGTTGTGGAAGGAATTTTTCACCATGGAGGTGGGGTAAGGAGTGTCAATCCTGGTACCGGTAGTAGTTGAGCAGACCAACAGGGGCGAGCGGGCCTACGACATTTATTCCCGCTTGCTGAAAGACCGGATTATCTTCCTGGGAAGCGCCATTGACGATCATGTAGCCAATCTGGTGATTGCCCAGATGCTATTCCTGGAGGCAGAAGATCCCGATAAAGATATCCACCTGTATATCAACAGTCCTGGTGGTTCCATCTCAGCCGGGATGGCTATCTTTGATACCATGCAGTATATCCGGCCCGATGTTTCCACCATCTGTGTCGGCCTGGCAGCCAGCATGGGCGCTTTTCTCCTGGCTGCCGGTGCTAAAGGCAAGCGTTTTGCCCTGCCCCACAGTGAAATTATGATTCACCAGCCCATGGGTGGCACCCAGGGGCAGGCGGTGGATATCGAGATTCATGCCAGGCGTATCCTGGCCATCCGGGATACATTAAACCGTATTTTAAGCGATATTACCGGTAAACCGGTGGAACAGATTGCCAGGGACACCGACCGCGATCATTTCATGACCGCCCAGGAAGCGAAGGAGTACGGTTTAATTGATGAGGTGATCACCAAGCGCGAGTTGCCCGGTAAATAGGGACAGCGAGGTGAACTAAAACCATGTATAAATACACGGACGATAAGGGCCAGCTGAAGTGTTCTTTTTGTGGTAAACTTCAGGACCAAGTCAAAAAGCTGGTCGCCGGTCCTGGCGTCTATATCTGCGACGAATGTATTGAGCTGTGCAATGAGATAATCGAAGAAGAACTGAGCGAGGATCTGAACCTGGAAATGGGCGAACTGCCAAAACCCAAAGAGATCCGGGAAATCCTCGACCAGTATGTCATCGGCCAGGATAAAGCCAAGAAAGCCATGGCGGTAGCCGTTTACAACCACTACAAGCGCATCAACCTGGGCATGAAGATGGATGACGTCGAGCTCCAGAAGAGTAACATCATCATGCTCGGGCCCACCGGCAGCGGTAAAACACTCCTGGCTCAGACCCTGGCCAAGATCCTGAATGTACCCTTTGCCATTGCCGACGCCACTTCCCTTACGGAAGCCGGTTATGTAGGCGAGGATGTGGAGAACATCCTGTTAAAGCTAATTCAGGCGGCCGACTACGATGTGGAGAAGGCGGAAAAGGGTATCGTCTATATCGATGAAATAGATAAAATCGCCCGCAAGTCGGAAAATCCGTCCATTACCCGGGACGTATCGGGCGAAGGTGTCCAGCAGGCCCTCCTCAAAATCCTGGAAGGGACCATTGCCAGTGTACCTCCCCAGGGAGGGCGCAAGCATCCCCATCAAGAATTCATCCAGCTGGATACCACCAATATCCTCTTCATCTGCGGCGGCGCCTTCGACGGCCTGGATAAGATCATCAAAAACCGCATCTCCCAGAAGACCATGGGCTTTGGTGCCGAAATTCACGGTAAAAAAGACATCCAGGTAGGCGATATCTTAAAGCAGGTCCAGCCGGTCGACCTATTGAAGTACGGTTTGATCCCCGAGTTTGTCGGCCGCCTGCCGGTTATCGTCACCCTGGATGCCTTGGACGAAGATGCCCTGGTCCGGGTCCTGACAGAACCCCGCAACGCCCTGGTGAAGCAGTACCAGAAGCTGTTTGAAATGGACGGAGTCACCCTTGAGTTTAAAGAAGATGCCCTGCGGGCCATTGCTAAGGAAGCCCTGAAACGAGAAACCGGCGCCCGGGGCTTAAGGGCCATCCTGGAAGAGATAATGCTTGACGTAATGTATGAAATACCTTCGCGGAACAACATCACCAAGTGTATCGTCACTAAAGATGTGGTCATGCGCAAGGAAGAGCCCCTGCTTTTGACGGTAGAAAGGAAGAAGAAAAAAGAAGAAACAGCTTGATGATAAAGGATGATAAAGGCGGTAGCGGGAAAGCTACCGCCTTTTTGGATAAAATCTTCCTTTCCGGATAAAACTTTAGGTAATCGAGATATCCGGAAAGGAGTAAAAGACCAATGTATGAATGGGGTCAAGGTCTGGGAGGAGTATTAAGTTTTATCCAGATATTTTTTGCCGTGGTAATCGGCCTCTATTTCTGGAACCTTTTGCGCAACCAGCAGGGCAACCGGGTCGCTGTCGAGAAGGAATCCCGTAAAGAACTGGAGAAACTCCAGCGTATGCGGGAAATATCCCTGTCGGAGCCCCTGGCGGAAAAGACGCGTCCCACCGCTTTTGAGGAAATAATCGGCCAGGAAGAAGGCCTGAAAGCCCTCAGGGCCGCCCTCTGCGGCCCCAACCCCCAGCACGTTATTATCTACGGACCCCCAGGGGTAGGCAAGACGGCGGCCGCCCGCCTGGTTCTGGAAGAAGCCAAAAAAAACCCCCTTTCCCCCTTTAAAGAGACAGCCCGGTTTGTCGAAGTGGACGGGGCGACCTCGCGTTTTGATGAACGAGGCATTGCCGATCCCCTGATAGGTTCCGTGCATGACCCCATCTACCAGGGTGCCGGTCCCTTAGGCATGGCCGGTATTCCCCAGCCCAAACCCGGTGCCGTTACCCGCGCCCATGGCGGCATCCTGTTTATAGATGAAATTGGCGAGCTGCATCCCATCCAGATTAACAAGCTCCTCAAAGTCCTGGAAGACCGGAAGGTGATCCTGGAGAGCGCTTACTACAGCACGGAAGACAGCAACATCCCCAGCCATATTCATGACATTTTCCGGAACGGCTTGCCGGCCGATTTTCGCCTGGTAGGAGCGACGACCCGCTTGCCCCAGGAAATCCCGGCCGCCATCCGGTCGCGCTGCCTGGAAGTTTTTTTCCGCCCCCTGCAGGCAGAAGAAATCGGCATCATTGTCCGCAATGCGGCCAGGAAGATAAACTTAACCATTTCCACAGCCGCCGTAGAAATAATCAAACAGTATGCCACCAACGGCCGCGAAGCCGTTAACATGGTGCAGCTGGCAGCCGGCCTGGCCCTGACGGAAAAGCGCCAGGAGATTACCCGCGAAGATGTGGAATGGGTGGTAACCAGCTGCCATTATACCCCCCGCCAGGACGGCCGGGTTTCATCTGAGCCCCAGGTGGGCGTGGTCAACGCCCTGGCCGTCTACGGTCCCAGTATGGGCCTTTTAGTAGAGATGGAGGCCAGCGTCAATTTTGCCGGCCACCGCCGCGGCCAGGTTACCGTTACGGGCGTCATCGAGGAAGAAGAAAGCGGAAGTAGCGACGGCCGCCGAATGCGGCGCCGGAGCATGGCCCGCAATGCGGTGGATAATGTATTGACCGTCCTGCGCAAGCTCTTACCGGTAGATGTGCGGGATTATGATATTCACCTCAATTTTCCCGGGGGAGTACCGGTAGATGGCCCTTCCGCCGGTATCAGCATGTTAACGGCTGTTTATTCCGCCTTTACGGATATACCGGTTAACAACCTGGTAGCCATGACCGGGGAAGTTTCTATCCGGGGCACTGTCCGGCCGGTGGGCGGCGTGGTGGCCAAGGTAGAAGCGGCCCGCCTGGCCGGGGCGAAAAAAGTGCTCATTCCAAAAGATAACTGGCAGGAAATATATCGCTCTTTTACGGATATCCAGGTAATACCCGTTCAAACAGTCAATGAGGTCCTGGAACAGGCCTTAATGCCGCGGACAAAGTCTAGCAGCCATGAAAGTTTCAAATCCCGTCCCCAGGTTTTAAGCGCAACGCCTTTGCCGTCTCATCCTTTAAGCTGCTAAAGCTATTGCAATAAGACGAATAATGCCGTAGAATATATTAGAATAATTACCTGGACAGATAAAAGTATATACAAGGGAGCACCGTGGAGGTGTAAAGTTTGAGCCGGATCCTTCCCCTGTTGCCCCTGCGAGGGGTTATTGTTTTTCCTTACACGGTAATTCACCTGGATGTCGGGAGGGAACGTTCGGTCAGTGCCATTGAGGAGGCAATGCTAAGGGACCGGGTTATTTTCCTGGCCATGCAGAAGGAGGCCCAGGATGACGATCCCGGGGAAGATGATATATATACTACCGGGACGATAGCTGAGATAAAGCAATTATTAAAATTACCCGGCGGCACCATTCGTATCCTGGTTGAGGGTATCCGGCGGGGAAAGATTAAGGAATATTTGAGCCATGATCCCTTCCTTAAAGTCGAAGTTGAGGAGGCTCCGGAGCCTGCCGAAACTTCCAGCGAAATCGAAGCCCTCATGCGCTGCCTGATCGATGAATTTGAGACCTATGTAAAGATGTCCAAAAGAATCCCCCCGGAGACGGTAGTGGCTGTCGTTAGCCTGGAGGAACCGGGACGGCTGGCCGATGTGGTAGCTTCCCACCTTAACCTTAAACTGACGGATAAACAGGCCGTCCTGGAAGCGGTAGATATTAAGGAACGCCTGAACCTCTTGTGCGAGATCCTGGCCAAGGAAAAGGAAATTCTGGAACTGGAACGCAAGATCAACTTGCGCGTCCGCAAGCAGATGGAAAAGACCCAGAAAGAGTATTACCTGCGCGAGCAGATGAAAGCCATCCAGAAAGAGCTGGGGGAAAAGGATGAAAGGGCAGCCGAAGTTGAGGAATTGCGGCAAAAAATTGAAGCAGCCAGGTTGCCCAAAGAGGTGCGGGAGCGGGCTTTAAAAGAAGTTGAGCGTCTGGAAAAAATGCCGCCCATGGTTGCCGAGGCTACGGTTGTCCGCAACTACCTGGACTGGCTTTTGAGTTTACCGTGGAACAAGCAAACCCGGGACCGCCTCGATATAAAAGTGGCCGAGCGCATCCTGGATGAGGATCACTATGGCTTACAGGAAGTCAAGGACCGCATCCTGGAATACCTGGCCATCCGCCAGCTGGCCAGGAAGATGAAAGGCCCCATCATCTGCTTTGTCGGGCCGCCGGGGGTAGGCAAGACATCCCTGGCCAAATCCATTGCCCGGGCCCTGCAGCGCAAGTTTGTGCGCATATCTTTAGGCGGGGTTCGGGATGAAGCCGAGATCCGGGGCCACCGGCGCACCTATGTGGGCGCCCTGCCGGGGCGGATAATCCAGGGTATGAAGCAGGCAGGTACCAGGAACCCGGTCTTTTTACTGGATGAAATCGATAAACTGAGCAGCGACTTTCGCGGCGACCCGGCTTCCGCCCTGCTGGAAGTCCTGGACCCGGAACAGAACTATATGTTTAGCGATCACTATATTGAAGCTCCCTTTGATCTCTCCAGGGTAATGTTTATTACCACGGCCAACGTCGAATACTCCATCCCGCGGCCGCTCCTTGACAGGATGGAGGTTATCCGCATCCCGGGTTATACCGAAGAGGAAAAAGTTAAAATCGCCGCCCTGCACCTGGTGCCCAAACAGATCAAGGAACACGGCCTGAAAAAGGACCAACTGGAAATATCAGAAAATGCCCTGCGCCGGATTGTACGGGAATACACCCGGGAAGCCGGGGTGCGCAACTTGGAACGGCAGATTGCCACCATTTGCCGTAAAACGGCCCGGGATATTGTCAGCGGTAAAACTAAAGCAGTTAGAATTACCGCCGGTAATGTAGAAGATTACCTGGGTATACCCCGTTACCGGCACACAGAAGCTTTCCAGAATGAGATGGTAGGGGTGGCCAACGGGCTGGCCTGGACTGAGGCCGGAGGCGAGGTGCTCAATGTAGAAGTTTCCGTTATGAAAGGCAAGGGTAACCTTACCCTGACGGGGAAACTTGGTGACGTCATGAAAGAATCGGCCTACGCCGGCTTCAGCTATATTCGCTCCCGGGCAGACACCCTGGGGCTGGAAGCCGACTTCCATGAGAAGCATGACCTGCACATCCATGTGCCCGAGGGTGCCATCCCCAAGGACGGGCCCTCTGCCGGAATCACCATGGCCACGGCCATGGCCTCGGCCCTTATGGGGGTACCGGTGAAAGGTGATGTGGCCATGACGGGCGAGATTACCCTCCGGGGCCGGGTGCTGCCGGTAGGCGGTATTAAA
Organism: Moorella sp. E308F; assembly: GCF_006538365.1. Taxonomy (NCBI): domain Bacteria; kingdom Bacillati; phylum Bacillota; class Clostridia; order Neomoorellales; family Neomoorellaceae; genus Neomoorella; species Moorella sp. E308F. Next base: position 131,309 of record NZ_BJKN01000003.1, read on the forward strand.
GAAAAGATCCTGGCTGCTCACCGGGCAGGGGTGAAAAACATCATTCTTCCCCGGGAGAATGAAAAGAACCTGGAGGACATCCCGGCCAATATCCGGCGCAAGCTCAACTTCATCCTGGTGGAGCATATGGATGAAGTCCTCAAGGAAGCCCTGGTGAGGAAAGAAGAATAACAGACAATACTTGACAGCAAGAGGCAGAAATCAGTAAGATAGTACCGTAGAGAGCGCCATTAAGGCTTATCTCCCCTCGTCCGTCCGGGCGGATGGGGGTTTTTTGTAGTGGGCTGGCTTTGTTTTCGCTCGCTCCGTGGTCCTCGCGGAGCGGCCTAAGGCTCAGCCTCCGGCTCGGGCGGGGTTCCCGGCCTATTCGGCATCCTTGCCTTTAGAATCCGGCCTCGGACATCCTGTCCTCGGCCCCGCCCTCGCTCTTCGGCACAGCCTGCGGCCGCTAAGCCGCTCGGACCAAGTCGCTCGCTCAAAACAAAAGCCAGCCAGGGTAAGTAATGATTCCGAGGAGGCAAGCGTTTTGGCTGCGCTAGATAAGGTCTACGATCCTAAAGCCGTAGAAGAAAAATGGTACCGCTACTGGACGCAAAAAGGCTATTTCCGCGGTCCCCTGCCGGCAGCGGGCCAGCAACCCTTCAGCATAGTTATGCCCCCGCCCAACGTTACCGGGAGCCTGCACCTGGGACATGCCCTGGATAATACCTTGCAAGACATCCTTACCCGCTGGCACCGTATGCGGGGGGATGCCACCCTGTGGGTGCCGGGTACCGACCATGCCGGTATAGCCACCCAGGCCCGGGTGGAAGAAGAGCTGGCCAAGGAAGGTTTGAGCAAATATGACCTGGGCCGGGAGAAGTTCCTGGAGCGAGTCTGGGCCTGGAAGAACGAGTACGGTGACCGCATTACCAGGCAGCTGCGCCTCTTAGGTACCTCCTGCGACTGGAGCCGGGAGCGTTTTACCATGGACGAGGGCTGCTCCCGGGCCGTGCGCGAGGTCTTTGTCCGCCTCTACGAAAAGGGCCTTATATACCGGGGCAACTATATTATTAACTGGTGTCCCCGCTGCCAGACCACCATTTCCGATATCGAGGTGGAACACGAGGAAGAGGACGGCCGCCTCTGGTATATCCGCTATCCCTTTAAAGACGGTAGCGGCAGTATCACCGTGGCCACCACCCGACCGGAAACCATGCTGGGCGATACGGCCGTAGCCGTGAACCCGGAGGACGAACGTTACCGGGACTTAATCGGGAAAACCCTGATCCTCCCCCTGGTCAACCGGGAAATCCCCCTGATCGCCGACAGCTACGTCGATCCTTCCTTTGGTACCGGTGCTGTCAAAATTACCCCGGCCCATGATCCCAACGACTTTGAAGTGGCAGCCCGGCATAATCTCCCCGCCATTACCGTCATCGGCAAGGACGCGGTGATGACGGAAGAAGCAGGTCCCTACGCGGGTATGGACCGCTACGCCTGCCGCGAGAAAATAGTTAGTGACCTGAAAACCCAGGACTTCCTGGTCAAGGTGGAAGACCACACCCATGCCGTGGGGCACTGTTATCGCTGTGGTACTGTGATTGAGCCCCTGGTCTCACCCCAGTGGTTCGTGCGCATGGCTCCGCTGGCGGCACCGGCCATCCGGGCAGCGAAAGAAGGCAAGGTACGATTTATCCCGGAACGCTTCACGAAAATATATCTGAACTGGCTGGAGAATATTCGCGACTGGTGCATATCCCGCCAGCTCTGGTGGGGCCACCGCATTCCCGTCTGGTACTGCCAGCAGTGCGGTGAAGAAATATGCGCCGTAGAAGACCCTGTGGAGTGCCCGGCCTGCGGCAGTACAGCCCTGGAACAGGATCCCGATGTCCTGGATACATGGTTCAGCTCCGCCCTCTGGCCTTTTTCCACCCTGGGATGGCCGGAAGACACACCGGAACTGAAAACCTTCTATCCTACTTCCGTCCTGGTAACAGGCCGGGATATCATCTTTTTCTGGGTCGCCAGGATGCTTTTCATGGGCCTGGAGTTCATGGGCCAGGTGCCCTTCCGCGAGGTTCTTATCCACGGCCTCGTCCTGGACGCGCAGGGGCGCAAGATGAGCAAATCCCTGGGAAACGGCGTCGATCCCATGGAGGTTATCGAAAAATATGGCGCCGACTGCCTGCGCTTTATGCTGGTTACCGGCAACACGCCGGGGAACGATCTCCGTTTTCATCCCGAACGCCTGGAGGGCACCCGCAATTTCACCAATAAAATCTGGAATGCGGCCCGCTTTGCCCTCTTGAATCTAGAGGACTTTAAACCCGTGCCCCTTGAACCAAAAGAGCTGGCCCTGCCCGACCGCTGGATTTTAAGCCGTTTGAACCGGCTTATTCGCGAGGTCACGGAGGGCCTCGAGGCCTATGAAATCGGTGAAGTGGCCCGGCTCCTTTATGACTTTTTCTGGGGTGAATTTTGCGACTGGTATATTGAACTAATCAAACCCCGCCTGTACGGCAAGGATCAAAAAGCCCGGCAGGTGGCCCAGGGAGTCCTCGTGGAAGTCCTGGGTAAAAGCCTGCTGCTCCTCCATCCCTTTATGCCCTTTATTACCGAAGAAATATGGCAGCATTTACCGGGAAAAAGAGAGAGCATCATGATCAGCTCCTGGCCCCGGGCTTTGCCGGAGCTGGATGACGATGACGCAGAGAAGGCCATGGCACTCGTAATGGCTGTCATCAGGGCTATCCGCAACCTGCGCAGCGAAATGAATATACCCCCGGGACGGCCGGCCGAGGTTATCCTGGTAGCAGAAGCGGAGGAAGATCGACAGATATTGCAGCAGGCCTCCCTTTACCTGGAAGTGCTGGCGGCGGCCAGCCCGGTGCAGGTGAAGGCTGCTTTATCCCAGCCACCCGCCCGGGCGGCAACGGCGGTCACCGGCGGCGTCCAGGTGTTCCTGCCTCTGGCGGGCCTTATCGACCTGGAAAAGGAACAGGCCCGCCTGGAAAAGGAACTCAAGAATACCCGGGCCGAGCTGGAGAAGGTGGAAAAGAAACTGGCCAGGGAAGACTTCCGCACCAAAGCCCCGGCGGCCATTGTAGCCAAGGAAGAAGCCCGGGCGGCAGAATTAAAGAGCAAGATAACGGCTTTGAGCCAGCGCCTGAGCTTCCTAAAGGGTTAGGAGGCGAAGGGGTGGATTATAAAGAAGCCCTTGAATTTTTGAGGCGGCTGACAAAATTTGGCTTTAATCTGGGCCTGGAGCGGATTAGAGAACTCACCCGCCGCTGCGGTGTGCCCCAGGAACGGTTGCGTTTTATCCACATTGGCGGGACCAACGGCAAGGGTTCGGTAGCCGCCATGGTTGCCAGTATCCTGAAGGAGGCCGGTTACCGGGTAGGTCTTTTTACTTCACCCCACCTGCATTCCTATACCGAACGGATGCGGATTAATGGCGTGCCTATCCCCGAAGAGCGCCTGGCAGCTCTCCTGACATGGTTTAAGCCGGTATTAGAGGCCATGGTGGCCGCAGGTTATGAACACCCGACGGAATTTGAAGTAAGTACGGCGGTGGCGCTGAAATATTTTGCCGAAGAGGGTGTTGACCTGGCAGTCCTGGAGGTCGGTTTAGGAGGGGCTATCGATTCTACCAATGTTATATCTTCAGCCCTGGTAAGTTGCATTACCAATGTAGGCATGGATCACATGGAGTACCTGGGGAACAATATAGCTGAGATCGCCAGGGTCAAGGCCGGTATCATCAAAGACGGCGGCGTCGTGGTGACTGCGGCCCGTCGCCCCGCGGTCCTGGAAGAAATCAGCCGTACCTGCCGGGAAAAGGGAGCCACCCTTTACCGCGTGGGCCGGGATGTCACTTGGCAGGAGCGCCGCGTCTCCCTGGCCGGGGGCGAGTTTGACCTGCAGGGCCTGCTGGGAACTTATGAGGGCCTTAAAATCTCCCTGCTGGGCAGGCACCAGCTGGAAAATGCCGCTACAGCCGTTACTGTGGTTGAAGCTGCCGTGCGCCACCATGGCCTTGGGGTTACAGAAGAGCATATCCGCCATGGCCTGGTGCAGGCCTCCTGGCCGGGGCGGCTGGAAATTATGCACCGGGAGCCCATGGTAGTCATCGATGGCGCCCATAATGTTGATGGGGCCAGGACTCTCCGTCGGGCCCTGGAAGAATTATTCTCTTACCGGCGGCTGATCCTGGTGCTGGGTATGCTGGCTGACAAGGAGCGCGAAAAGGTAGTGGCCGAGCTGGCCCCGAAGTCCGCAGTGGTAATTGTTACCCGGCCCAATAATCCCCGTGCCGGAAACTGGCAGTCCCTGGCGGGCTTTGTGCGCCGGTATGGAGAACAGGTAGAAGTTATTGAAGAAATTCCTGAAGCCCTGGACCGCGCTTTGAATATTGCCGGTCCGTCTGACCTCATCTGTGTAACAGGATCATTGTACATGGTGGCAGATGCCAGAGAATGGCTTAAGAAGCTTAAAAAAGAGGATTCTATCTGCCGGTAGCGAATATCTTTTAAAGATTATTTGTGCAAGGCCATATTGAGCCTTCAAGGGGGCAGATTCAGGTGAAAACCCTCAAAATTCCCGAAGCTACCATTATCCGGCTCTCGGTTTATTCCCGTTACCTGGCCCAGGTAGACCGGCGGGGAGTGACAACCATCTCTTCCGGGGAAATAGCCGACGGCGTTGGCGTTAGTCCGGCCCAGGTACGTAAGGACCTGGCCTATTTTGGCGAATTTGGTACCCGCGGTGTAGGGTATAATGTAAAGGATCTCTACTGGCATATCATCAAGATCCTGGGCCTCAATACCACCTGGTCGGTGGTCATCATCGGTGCCGGCAACCTGGGTACGGCCCTCTCCATGTATGGCGGCTTCCGGGAGCGCGGTTTTAAAGTGGTGGGAATTTTTGATAATGCTCCCCATAAAATTGGCTACCGTTTGAACGGCGTTGAAGTCTACCCTATGGAGCGCTTGAAGGAAATTATCGAACGGGAAAAGGCCCAGATCGCCATCATTGCCGTACCGGCAGAGTATGCCCAGGAGGTCGCCGACCAGCTGGCCGGGACAAGCATTCAAGGGATATTAAACTTTGCTCCTCGCGTGCTCAATGTACCGGAGCATATTGAACTCCGTAATGTTGACCTTTCCGTCAACCTGGAACTCCTAACCTTTAACCTGGCCCTGCGCCGGAGTATGAAGGGCGTGAGATAAACCCGCCGCTTCACGAGAACCAGGTACCAGGTAATGACGGCGAGCTGCCACCAGCGATGGCAGGAAAATTTAGGGCTGGCATTTGTCGGAAGCGAGCGACTTGGTCCGAACGGCGAAGCGGTCTCGGCGAAGCCGAGGAGCGAGGACGGGGCCGAGGACAGGATGTCCGAGGACGGCCTTTGAGGCAAGGATGCCGAATAGGCCGTGAACCCCGTCCGAGCCCGAGGCTGAGCCATAGACCGCTCCGTAAGGACCATGGAGCGAGCGAGACAAAGCCAGCTGCGACGGAGTGCCATGTGGTATAAAGAAGGAAAAAGGAAGAAAATTCCAGTGAATAGGTTAATTCTGGCTTCGGCCTCGCCGCGACGAAGGGAACTTTTGCAACGCATAGGTTTAAACTTCGAAGTCCGCCCCAGCCAGGTGGATGAAAATAACTTCAGGGACCTGCCGCCGGCGGCCAGGGTAGAGCACCTGGCCCTGGCCAAGGCCCGGGCCGTGGCTCAAGCATGTAAAGAAGGCCTGGTACTCGGTGCCGATACCATTGTCGTCTGCCGGGGGCAGGTTCTGGGTAAACCGGCCTCAGCGGCAGAAGCCGCGGCGATGCTTTCCTTTTTAAGCGGCCGCACCCATACAGTTTATACCGGGGTAGCGGTTGTCAGGGCCCCGGGCGGCGAGGAAAAGTTTACCCACTCGCGCACCGAAGTAACCTTCCGCCACCTGGACCCCGCCGTAATTTCTGCCTACGTAGCCACAGGTGAACCCCTGGATAAAGCCGGAGCCTACGGCATCCAGGGACGTGGCGCCCTGCTGGTGGAAAGGATCAACGGCGACTACTTTAACGTCGTCGGCTTGCCCTTGGTAAAAGTGGTGGAGCTCCTAGAAGAGTTTGGCGTGGATGTGTGGGGAGGAGAGAGAGAATGACCGGGGAAGCAGCGAAAGGGACCACCATTAAAGAGATGCCGGCCGATTTGCGGCCCCGGGAAAGACTATTGAGCTCCGGGCCCCAGGCCCTGTCCAACGCCGAGCTTTTGGCCATCCTCATCCGGACGGGTACCAGGACCGAGACGGCCATCGACGTAGCAAGACGCCTGCTCTCCCGGCCCGAAGGGCTCCAGTACCTGGCCGCGGCTTCCCTGGAAGAGTTACAAAAAGAAAAAGGTATTGGGCTGGCCAAAGCAGCCGAGCTGAAAGCCGCTCTGGAACTTGGCCGGCGCCTGGCCGCCTTTAACCTATCCCGGACGGTGATTAAGAACCCGTGGGATGTAGCCGGCCTCCTCATGGACGAAATGCGCTACCTGGACCGGGAAAATTTCCGTACCGTTTCCCTGAATACTAAAAACCAGGTAATAGGGATAGATAGTGTCTCTGTAGGCAGCCTTAATTCTTCCCCGGCCCATCCGCGGGAGGTCTTTAAAGACCCCATCCGACGCAGTGCTGCGGCCATTATCCTAGTCCATAATCATCCCAGCGGCGACCCCACTCCCAGCCAGGAAGACCTGCTGGTTACCCGGCGCCTGGTGGAGGCCGGCCAGATTTTGGGGATTGAGGTGCTGGATCATCTAATTATCGGCGACGGTCGCTTTATTAGCTTAAAGGAACGAAATTTACTATAGTGTACACCCGCTCCAATTCTATTATTAACCTGTTGCCCTTACATTTATCATGTACTATAATGGGTGCGAATTAAGCAGGAAGGAGCTAAAGGTATGCTTTTCGCCCGGGATCTCGGGATTGACCTGGGGACGGCCAATACCCTGGTTCATGTCCGCAACAAGGGCATTGTTCTCCGGGAACCATCGGTGGTCGCCATCCAGCGGGGAACGGGGAATGTCCTGGCCGTTGGTGAAGAAGCCAAGCGGATGATTGGCCGGACCCCTGGTAATATTGTTGCCATCCGCCCTTTAAAGGACGGTGTCATTGCCGATTTCGATGTTACCCAGAGCATGCTGCGGTATTTTATTGAGAAATCCATTTCCAAGGGATTCCTGGTTCGGCCGCGGGTAGTGGTAGGTGTTCCTTCCGGCGTTACGGCTGTGGAAGCGCGGGCCGTCCGGGAAGCTGCCTTCCAGGCCGGGGCCAAGGAAGCCTACCTGATTGAGGAACCTATGGCGGCAGCCATCGGTGCCGGATTGCCGGTTTACGAGCCGACGGGCAACATGATTGTTGATATTGGCGGCGGTACCACCGAGGTAGCCGTTATCTCCCTGGGAGGTATTGTCACCAGCCGTTCCATTCGCATTGGCGGCGATGAAATGGATGAGGCCATCACTCAGTATATCAAGCGTACCTACAACTTGATGATCGGCGAGCGGACGGCGGAGGAGATCAAGATTGAGCTGGGAGCGGCCTTTTTTGGTGATACTGAAGAGGACAGCGCCCGCAAAGATCGCACCTATGCCGTCCGCGGCCGGGATCTGGTCACCGGGCTACCCAAGACCATTGAGATTACGGCAACTGAAGTCCAGGAAGCCCTGGCGGAACCGGTGGCCGCCATCCTGGAGGCCATTAAGGTCTGCCTGGAAAGGACGCCCCCCGAGCTTGCTGCCGACCTTATGGACCGGGGCATCGTCCTGGCCGGCGGCGGTTCCCTGCTCTGGGGTCTGGACCGCCTGGTGAGCCAGGAAACAGGCATGCCTGTGAATATGGCCGAAGACCCCTTGACAGCCGTGGCTATAGGTACGGGTAAGGTCCTGGAAAATATTGAAGTACTGAAACGAGTGCTTTTACCGGCGCAGCGCGTAGGTTAAAGGGAGGGAGGAGCTTTGGGCCCTTATCGGCGGAAGCTCATTACCCCTCTCATCTTGATCCTGGCTGCCTTAAGTATTTATTTCATCATGCGCTGGACGGCCCTGGAACGGGGGCGCTTAAGCATTTTAGAAGGAGGCTTGCGGGATGCCCTGGCTCCGGCCGAAAGGGGTATTACCCTGGTGGTAAACAAAACCGAGGGGTGGCTGGCGGCAATCAAGAATTACAGCCGCCTCCAGGCCGAGAACCAGGCCTTGAAGCAGGAAATAGCTGCTTTAAAGGCGGCTAACATCCAGCTGGAAGAATACCGCCAGGAAAACAACCGCCTGCGCAACCTCCTTAAATTTACGGAAGTAAACGGCAATGCCTTTGACTTTACCGTGGCCCCGGTCATCGGCCGCAACCCTTCCAACTGGTACCATACCCTTACCCTGGGCCTTGGCTCCAGGGCAGGATTGCAAAAAGACCAGGTGGTAGTCACCTCCCAGGGAGTGGTCGGCCGGATCGTTGCCGTCACACCCCGGACGGCGGAAGTCTTGCTCATCCTGGACCGTGAAGGAGCCCTGGGTGGTATGATCCAGGTTAACCGGACGCCAGGCATCGTCGAGGGGAGCCCTGATTACCGCGGCTACCTGCAAATGATTCATATCGCCCGCGATGCCCCGGTAATGGAAAATCAGGTAGTCGTCACTTCCGGCCTGGGCGGTATTTTCCCCAAGGGCTTACTCCTGGGAACGGTGGTCAAAGTTTTGCCCGAGCCCGACGGGCTTATGAAACGGGCCATTATCGAACCATCGGTAGATTTTGACCGGCTGGAAGAAGTCCTGGTCATTACGCGGGTCAAGGGGGGCATTGAAGATGCAGTTCCTGGGGCTGGTGCTTCTGGGGCTGGCAGGACTTATCCTGGAGGCAACCCTGCTACCGGCCTTTAAGATGGCAGGAGTTAAGGCCGACCTGCTAACTGTTTTCCTGACCATTTTTGCCTTCCTTAAAGGGGCACCCCGGGGAGCTGCCATGGGTTTTATCTATGGGCTGTTGGAAGACTTTTATCTGGCTAAATTCTTAGGCCTCAATGCCCTGACCAGGATGGCTACCGGTTACCTGGTGGGTTTAAGTAAAGACTGGTTAAACCATGATAACCTGCTGGGTCCCGGTATCCTCACTTTTCTAGCGACCATTGGTCAGGGGTTTTTATTTTTACTGGTGGGGCATCTTGCTGGATTTAAATATCCCTGGCTGGCCGGGATGTTAACCGTCGTTTTGCCTATGGCCTTTTATAACGGCAGCCTGGCTCTGTTGGGATACAGTTTATATCAAGGGGGAGCAGCATGGGGGACCAGGAAAAGGAAAACTGGAAGCTGAAACTCTCCAGGCGCCTCAATGGCTACCTGGTAATTCTTATCTTTATCTTTATCCTCTTGACCTCCCGCCTGTTTTTTCTCCAGATTGTCAATGCCCAGGAATTCAGCAAACAGTCGGCCGAGAATCGCATCCGCATAAACCCCATTGAAGCCCGCCGGGGCGATATCCTGGATAGGAACGGCCAGGTCCTGGCCACCAGCCAGCCGGTATATGTGGTGACCATTCGCAGCATGCCCAACCAGGATCTGGATGGAGTCATTAACAACCTCTCCGCCCTGCTGGAGGACCCGGAGTTGACACCGGCGGCTATTAAAGAATTGATCAAAAATAACCCTATCCGTTACCGGTCGACGGAGATCAAAAGGCTCCCGGCCAGCGACCCGGTGGCCATTGCCACTGTGACCAGACTCGAGGAGCACCGCCAGGACCTGCCGGGGGTAAATATTATTGAGGAACCCCAGCGTTATTACCCCTATGGACCCCTGGCCGGCCATCTCCTGGGTTACGTCGGCCAGATAACCCAGCAGGAACTAGAAGACAGGAAAGAAGAAAATTACGGCCTCAACGATAAAATAGGCAAGAGCGGTATTGAAGCCTTCCTGGAATACAGTAACGAGGGCGGCCGGGAAATAGGCCTGCGCGGCAAGAAAGGCGCCGAGCAGGTGGAGGTTGACGCCTATAACCGTAAGGTCCGGGACCTGGTAACTCTGCCGCCCACACCGGGCGATACTGTTCAGCTCACCATTGACCTGCGGCTCCAGCAAACACTGGAAAAGGCCATGGACCAGGTGATTGCTGCTACAAAGAAAAAGAACCCCAAGGCCGGCGGCGGGGCGGCGGTAGTCCTGGATGTCAAGACCGGGGCGATCCTCGCTATGGCCAGCAAGCCCGATATGGATCCCAATGACTTTGTTAACGGCAACTATACCAGGAAGCAGGGCTATTATAACAACCCGCGCCTGAAACCCCTTTTCAACCGGGCCATTCAGGGGATTTACCCGCCGGGTTCGACCTTTAAGCCTATTACGGCCATGGCGGCCCTGGATGCCGGCGTGGTTAAGCCTCAGGATACCATTTACGACAGCGGCCGTTACTGGAAACCGGGTGGCATTACCTGCTGGGCGGTTCACGGCAATGTTAATTTATACCGGGGCATGGCCGTCTCCTGCAACACCTATTTCCAGTGGGCCGGGGAACTGGCCGGAATCGATAAAATCGACGAGGTGGCGCGGCAATTCGGCCTGGGAGAACCTACCGGGGTTATCGGCCTCCGGGGTGAAGCAGCGGGCATCCTGCCTTCACCAGAATGGAAAAAAGAGATTAATGCCCCATACTGGGACCGGTGGTTAAAAAATCAAGAAGACCGCATCGAAAAGAAGTATGCCGGTTTACTTGCGGCAGCCGCCCCGGAGGAAAAAAGCAAGCTGCTTGAGCAGAAGGAAAGGGAACTAAAGCAGGTTAAGGCCGAGTACCAGATAAACTATAACTTTAATACTACCTGGCAGCCCTTTAATACCTATAACACCTCCATAGGCCAGGGCGATAATAATTACACCATCATCCAGCTGGCCAACTATATAGCCACTCTGGCCAACGGCGGTACCCGCTGGCGCCCCTACCTGGTAGATAAGGTAATTGGCGCCGACGGCTCGTTAAAAAAACAATACCACCCCGAGGTGGCCGGGAGGGTTACGATCTCTCAAGAAGCTATGGCCCAGGTACGGCAGGCCATGCTGGAAGTGACCCGGGCGAGTGATGGTACTGCCAGTTTCCTCTTTCGCGATTTCCCGCCCGAACTTCAGGTGGCGGCCAAGACCGGCACCGCCCAGACAGGGCTGGCCGGTGACGACAGAAATAGCGATTTTTACGGGCTCTTTGTGGCCTTTGCTCCCTTCGATGACCCGCAGATTGCTATCGCGGTTATCATCGAATACGCCCAGCACGGCGGTGATTCCGCCGGTGTGGTGGCCCGGGCAGTCCTGGCCCAGTACTTTGGCCTGACGGATATCTTAAATAAGCCTTTTAACGGCGTTTCCGTGGAATAATGTCAGCTAGCGTCTCTTTTTGCTGAGAAGATGGGGAAAAAAGACCCCATCTTTTTTCCTGCTGCGGCAGGATTTACCTCACTGGTGTAGAAAATTAATAAAGCCGAAGCGGATTCTGCCGCCCGGTATCAAGGAGGAGAAGAGGCGTGTTTTCTTCAACTGGTAGTGACACCGGGGCAGGCACCCAGCAGGGGATAACGATGCCGGCTGCCAGGGGAAAACCGGGGTCGGACAACCATACCTTTCTGGTCTGCCGCACAGTGCGTTCCGGCCAGAGGTTAGAGTACCCCGGAAATGTGGTAGTTATGGGCGACGTTCATCCTGGCGGGGAAATAGTGGCCAGCGGCCATGTTATTGTCATGGGCACCTTAAAGGGAGTAGTCCATGCCGGGGCTGAAGGCAATGAAAAGGCTGTGGTCATGGCCTTCCGGCTCCAGCCCACTCAGCTGCGGATTGCCGGCTACATTACCAGGGCTCCCGATGATGAGGTCCAGGATGTCATGGGAGAACCGGAGATCGCCCGCATCCAGGATGAAGCAGTCGTCATTGAAAAATACCAGCCCGGCGGCGAAAAGCGATGGTTAAGCAGGAGCATGATTGAGGAAGAGGAGGAACAAAATGGGTGAAGTGATTGTCATCACTTCCGGTAAGGGCGGGGTTGGCAAAACAACTACTACAGCCAACCTCGGTACCGGCCTGGCCAGTCTGGGTAAGAAAGTTGTTTTAGTTGATACGGATATTGGTTTAAGAAATCTGGATGTGGTCATGGGCCTGGAAAACCGGATTGTGTATGATCTTCTTGATGTCGTCGAGGGCCGTTGCCGCTTAAAGCAGGCTTTAATTAAGGATAAAAGGCTGGAAAACCTCTACCTTTTACCAGCCAACCAGACCAGGGACAAGACAGCCGTCAGCCGCCAGCAGATGATTGACCTGGTGGCCCAGTTACGCGAGGAATATGAATTTGTGTTAATCGACTGCCCGGCCGGAATTGAAATGGGCTTTAAAAATGCCATCGCCGGGGCGGAAAAGGCCCTGGTGGTTACCACACCGGAAGTTGCCGCCGTCCGGGATGCCGACCGCATTATCGGGCTCTTAGAAGCAGCCGAAATGGAGGCTCCGCGCTTGATTATCAATCGCCTGCGGCCGGATATGGTGCGCAAGGGCGACATGATGGACATCGAGGATATGCTGGAGATCCTGGCTATTGATCTCATCGGCGTGGTGCCGGAAGACGAGTATATCGTTATTTCCACCAATCGCGGCGAACCGGCAGTTCTGGATAAGCATTCCCGGGCCGGCCAGGCCTACCGTAATATCGCCCGCCGTCTTTTAGGAGAAGAAGTTCCCTTCTTGAACTGGGACGCGGGGAGCGGCATCATGGCCAGGCTCCGCAGACTGATTGGCCTGGGTTAGGAAGGGGGCACGCGGGGTGCTGGAATTTTTGCTGCGTTTTTTCGGGCGAGATATTACAGCCAGCAAAAAGGTTGCCAAGGAACGCCTGCGCCTGGTGCTGGTTCATGACCGGGCCGGTGTTTCCCCTCACCTGCTGGAAGCCCTGAAAAACGATTTAATCAACGTCATTTCCGAATACCTTGATATCGATACTACGGGGCTGGAGGTTAGCTTAAATCACGAAAATGATTCCGTGGCCCTGGTGGCCAATATCCCCATCCTCAGGGTCAAGCGCACCTTTAAAACCAGTCCGGAGACCGCCGTTAAAGCATAAAAGTATCCCCCGGATTTTGCCGGGGGATTTCCTTTTACCGCTATTTTGTTATAGCCCGGCCATGCTTGCTGTTATATAATAATTACGGCCCCTTATTATCATGACTATCATTGACTCCCGTGAAGGGCAGGGGAAATAATGTTGGAGCGCCGCCTCTGGCGTAATCTCGATTATTATTTTGTGGGTAGCATTATCACCCTGTTATTAATTAGCCTGGCTGTTCTTAGCAGCGCTGCGGCCAACGTAGCAACAGATCCCTATTATTATGTTAAAAAACAACTGATATGGATTTTTGTTGGCCTAGCAGGGTTGACCGCAGTATTACTTATCGATTACGGGCAACTGAAACGCTATCAGTATCCCCTGTATATCTTGAATCTAATTTTATTGTCCGCGGTTTTCTTCATTGGCCATGAAGCTAAGGGAGCCCAGCGCTGGATCAACCTGGGCCCTTTTCTCCTGCAGCCTTCCGAATTTGCCAAGACCATAACGGTCATTACCCTGGCCTGCTTCCTGGATAAACGCCGGGGCAAACTTAACCGCTGGCAGGATTTAATCGTACCCTTCGCCTATGTAGCTGTACCCATGCTGCTAATTTTAAAACAGCCCGACCTGGGTACGGCCCTGGTTTTGCTGGCCATCCTTTTTGGCATGTTGTATATAGGAGGGGCCAACCCCAGGCTGTTATTATTAATCTCCGGCGGCGGCCTCCTCCTGGTCGGACTGGCCCTTTACGCCCACTTCCATTTCGGCCTGCCCCTGCCCCTGCAGGATTACCAGCTGCGCCGGTTGGTGGTAGTCCTCAATCCCTATAACGACGGCCAGGGCGGTACCGGTGCCGGTTACCATGTCATCCAGTCCCAGATCGCCATCGGCTCCGGCGGGTGGTGGGGGGTCGGCTTTCGCCAGGGTTCCCAGGTGCAGCTCAATTTCCTGCCGGAACACCATACCGACTTTATCTTCTCAGTAGTCGGGGAAGAGCTGGGATTCGTTCGTACTGTGGGTATTCTTGCCCTTTATTTCTTGCTCCTCTACCGCATGATTCGGATTGCTGCCCAGGCCAAGGACATGTTTGGCGCTTTGCTGGTGGGCGGCGTAGTCTCCATGTTTACCTTTCATATTTTGGTTAATGTGGGCATGACCATAGGTATTATGCCGGTGACGGGGATACCTCTGCCCCTTTTTAGCTACGGGGGGAGCGCTATGCTGGCCAATATGCTGGCCCTGGGGTTGGTTCTCAATGTTAACCTCAGGCGGCAAAAAATTCTTTTTTAGAGTTGTTCCTATTGACAAGGGGTAACCCCTTGTGTATATTAGTAATTGGCTGTTAGCACTAAGCTCAGGTGAGTGCTAACAACTCCTAAATGCTGTGAAAGGAGGAGTTTTCATGCTTAAACCGCTTGCCGACAGGGTAGTACTTAAGGTCCTGACCGGCGAAGAAAAAACCCAGGGGGGTATTGTTTTACCGGATACTGCCAAGGAAAAGCCCCAGGAAGGGGAAGTAGTGGCCGTCGGACCGGGCAAGATCCTGGAAAACGGTACCCGGGTAGCGCCGGAAGTTAAGGTTGGCGACATAGTAGTCTTTGCCAAATACAGTGGTACTGAAGTCAAATATGAAGGCCAGGAATATCTGATTATCCGTGACAGCGACATCCTGGCCATTAAGGAAAAATAAAGGAATTTAAAGGAGGTAGAAATTATGGCTGCCAAACAGCTGGCCTTTGATACGGAAGCCAGGCGCGCCCTGGAAAGAGGTGTCAGCGCTGTTGCCCAAGCGGTGAAAGTCACCCTGGGACCGAAGGGCCGCAATGTGGTCATAGAACGCAAATTCGGTTCCCCGGTCATCACCAAAGACGGGGTTACCGTAGCTAAAGAAATTGAGCTGCAAGATCCCTATGAAAACATGGGTGCCCAGCTCTGCCGGGAAGTCGCTTCTAAGACAAACGATGTCGCCGGTGATGGAACAACCACTGCCACCGTTCTCGCCCAGGCCATTGTCCTGGAAGGCTTGAAGAATGTGGCCGCCGGGGCCAATCCCGTCTTCATCAAGAAGGGCATTGACCGGGCTGTGGAAGCTGTGGTGGAAGAAATCAAGAAGATAAGCATCCCGGTGGAATCCAAGGAGAGCATAGCCCATGTAGCCTCCATTGCCGCCAATGAGCGCGAGATTGGCGAGCTCATTGCCGATGCCATGGAGAAGGTTGGTAAAGACGGCGTCATCACAGTGGAAGAATCCAAAGGTACGGCCACTACTGTAGAAGTAGTGGAAGGTATGGAATTCGACCGCGGGTATGTATCGCCGTATTTTGTTACCAACGCCGAGGCCATGGAAGCCGAATTTGAAGAACCCTATATACTTATCCATGAAAAGAAGATCTCGGCTATCAATGACCTGCTACCCCTGCTGGAAAAGGTAGTTCGTACGGGTAAACCCCTGGTTATCATAGCCGAGGATGTGGAGGGCGAAGCCCTGGCCACCCTGGTGGTTAACAAGCTGCGCGGCACCCTGAACTGCGCTGCCGTCAAGGCTCCCGGCTTTGGCGACCGCCGTAAAGCCATGATGGAGGATATCGCTATCCTGACTGGTGGCACCTTTATCTCCGAGGACCTGGGTGTCAAGCTGGAGAATGTTGACCTCCACATGCTGGGCCGGGCCAAGAAGGTCAAGATTGCCAAGGAAAAGACCACCATTGTCGAAGGTTACGGTAAGAAAGATGCTATTGACGGCCGCATAGCCCAGATTAAGAAGCAGATTGAAGAGACCGATTCCGATTACGACCGCGAGAAGCTACAGGAACGCCTGGCCAAGATGGCCGGCGGCGTAGCCGTCATCCGTGTCGGTGCGGCTACCGAAACCGAACTGAAAGAGAAGAAACACCGGGTGGAAGACGCTCTGGCCGCTACGCGGGCTGCTGTTGAGGAAGGTATTGTCCCCGGCGGCGGTGCCACCCTGGTCCACTGCATCCCGGCGGTAGAAAAGCTCCAGGCCGAGGGCGATGAGGCTGTGGGTGTCCGGATCATCAAACGGGCCCTGGAAGAACCCCTGCGCCAGATTGCAGCCAACGCCGGCCTGGAAGGTTCGGTTATTGTAGAACGGGTACGCAACGAAAAGCCCGGCATCGGCTTCGATGCTGTCTCCGAGCAGTATGTTGACATGGTGAAAGCCGGTATTGTTGACCCGGCCAAGGTTACCCGCAGCGCCCTGCAGAATGCGGCCAGCATTGCTGCCATGCTGCTGACCACCGAAGCCCTGGTCGCCGAGATACCCAAGGAAGAAAAGAATCCTCCCATGCCGCCCGGCGGTATGGATTATTAAAGTAGAAAAGGGCCTGGAGGTTATGTCCTCCAGGTTCTTTTTTCTACCCCCTTTTTAATTAAATAAATATAAAGGCGGGTGAAAATTGCTGCCAGGAGCTACAGGCCGGCGTTAAATGTGAAAATATGGCTTATATAATCTTAAATAGCCCTTGCGTTAAGAAACTATGAATAGTAAAATTATAGCAAAATTAATATGGAGGGGAGCTCCTGTTAGGGGCTGAGAAAGGGCTAGTGAGCACCTGACCCTTTGACCTGATCAGGGTAATGCCTGCGGAGGGAGAGTGAACGTTTACGACCGGTGTCCTCCTCCAAAGGAGCACACCGGTTTTTTTACTGGCAGAGGTTCTCATGAAGGCACCCTGCACCGGCGAACGAAGAAAATGAGAGATAAGTAGATCTGAAACTGGCGTGGCCAGTTTCCACAGAAATCCCACCTCTAACCTCCCACTTCGCACCTCTCATATACGGAGGTGTTGACCCTGGCCTGGCTTTATGTCATCACCAGCCGTCGCCTTGCTGGTGCCAGGTCTCTGGTAGACCTGGCTGCAAAGCTGGAAGGAGTAGATTACCTACAGCTGCGAGAAAAGGATTTAACCGGTAGGGAACTTTACCATCTGGCCCTGGATATAAAGCAGGTCCTGCCGCCGGGAACACGGCTGCTGATCAATGACCGGCTGGATGTGGCCCTGGCCGCCGGAGCCGACGGGGTGCATCTGGGCGAAAACTCACTGCCGCCGGCCGTGGCCCGCAGGCTTTTAGGGCCTGAGAAAATCATGGGGGTATCCGTCCACAGCGTGACGGCCGCCCGGGAGGCGGAGAAGGCCGGTGCAGATTACCTGCTGTTCGGCCACATATTCCCGACGGCTTCCAAGGAGGGAATCCCCCCCAGGGGGGTGGGAAGCTTGCGGGAAGTCGTTGCCAGTGTTGGTATACCAATTATCGCCCTGGGCGGCATCAATGCCGCCAATGCCCGCCAATGCCTTGCCGCCGGGGTCAGGGGTGTGGCCGTGATGTCAGCCGTTATGGCTGCTTCCGACCCGGCCCGGGCTGTTGCTGAATTAAAGCAGACCCTGAATAAGAGGTGAGGAGTGGGAGGTGGGAAACGGGAGGGTAAAGTACATGGAAATACCGGGCTGGCATTTGTCGGCAGCGAGCAAGCTTCTGCCGAGCGAGACAATGCCAGCCTACGACAGAGTTGTTTGGGGGGAGGCAATATTATTATGCGCCTGAAGGTGAATGGCGAAGAGCGGGATGTAGCGGCCGGGTTGACGGTTGCCGAACTGCTGCAGGAGCTGGGGATCGAGGGCCGTTATATGGCCCTGGAACGCAACCGGCAGGTTGTACCCCGGCAGGACTACGCGACAACTGTTCTTGAGGAAGGTGATGAACTGGAAATCATACGTTTTGTCGGGGGAGGCTGATGCCGGCCGAAGTCACCTTGCTGTTGAGGCCAGGTCGCTGGCTGCAGGCAAATGCCAGCTATATGCAAAAGTTCAAATTGCTACAGGGAGGAATCTTTTATGAATGATAAACTGGTCATCGCCGGCCGGGAGTTCAATTCCCGCCTGATGGTCGGGACCGGCAAGTACGCCACCATGGAGCTCATGCAGCAGGCTATTGCTGCCTCAGGGGCGGAGATAGTGACGGTAGCTGTGCGCAGGATCAATCTTCAGTCTCCGGGCCCATCCCTCCTGGATTACCTCGACCTGAAGAAGATAACCCTCTTACCCAATACCGCCGGGGCCACTACCGTTGATGAAGCGGTGCGTCTGGCCCGCCTGGCCCGGGAAGCAGGCCTTTCCGACATGGTCAAACTTGAGGTTATCGGCGACCAGGAAACCCTTTTACCTGACCCTGTGGCTACCATTGAGGCTACCCGCATCCTCGTCAAGGAAGGCTTTATTGTTTTACCCTACACCACCCAGGACGTAGTTGTGGCCCGGCGTCTGGTGGAAGCCGGGGCGGCTACAGTTATGCCCCTGGGTTCGCCCATCGGCTCGGGGCAAGGGTTGCCCAACTTTGATGCCATTAGGCTCATCATCGACCGCGTTAATGTCCCGGTGATAGTTGATGCCGGCATCGGTGCTCCCTCCGACGCCGCCCTGGCTATGGAAATCGGCGCTTCGGCCTGCCTGATCAATACAGCCATTGCTGAAGCTCGCGATCCTGTCCTCATGGCCACAGCTATGCGTGAGGCAGTAATTGCCGGCCGGCTGGGGTACCTCGCCGGCAGGATACCCAAGAAAACCTATGCCAGCCCCAGCAGTCCCACCGAGGGTATGATCGGCCGCGGCTAGGAAAGACACCCTTTCCCAACGAGCCGAGGGGCGGGGGCCCCGTCACATTTCCTATTCGGAGGTGTTTGTATATGAACGTGCCGGCTTATGAATACGACGGTGAGCTGAAGGCGATAGTTGATGCCGAAGCCATCGAGGCCCTCCTGGCAACGCCGCCCCCCGGAGGAGCGGCCCTGGATGCCATTTTACGTAAGGCCCGCTCTTTAAAGGGGTTAAGCCTGGAAGAAGCAGCCGCTATCCTTAATTTAAATGATGACGCTTTGCTGCCAAAGGTTTACCGGGCGGCAGCCGAGGTTAAAGAGCGGGTTTATGGCCGGAGAATAGTTCTTTTTGCTCCCCTGTATATCAGCAATCGCTGCAGCAATAACTGTCTCTACTGCGGTTTCCGCCGCGATAACAGGGACCTTAAACGCAGGCTTCTAAGTCCGGAAGAGATTGGTAAAGAAGCCCGGGCCCTGGCTGAGCAGGGCTTCCAGCGTGTCCTCCTGGTCGCCGGTGAAGGCCGGCCGGGTGCCGATGTTGATTACCTCTGCCAGGCCGTCGAGGCGGTTTACCGCTATTCGCCCCTGCGTATTGTCCACCTTAACGTTGCTCCCCAGACGGTGGCCGGATTTCGCCGCTTGAAGCAGGCCGGGGCCGGCGTTTACCAGTGTTTCCAGGAAACCTACCATCCTGCTACTTACCGGGTAATGCATCCTGCCGGCATCAAGGCCGACTACGGCTGGCGCCTGACGGTCATGCACCGGGCCATGGCCGCCGGATTTGGCGACGTGGGCATGGGGCCGCTCCTGGGCCTGTATGATTACCGTTTTGAGGTCCTGGCGGCCATCAGCCATGCCCGCAGCCTGGAGGAGGCGTTCGGCGCCGGTCCCCATACCATGTCGGTGCCGCGCCTGCGGCCGGCCCTGGGGGCGGCTTTAACTGAGGTACCCTATCCTTTAAGCGATACCGATTTCCGCAAGGTTATAGCCGTTTACCGCCTGGCCTTACCATATGTCGGCCTGGTGCTCACTACCAGGGAGCGGCCGGAACTACGGGATGAGCTGGTGGATATGGGTGTTTCTCAGATTTCCGCCGGTTCCTGTGTCAGCCCGGGCGGCTACGCTGAACCTGAAGACCCGGCCGCCCAGTTTGAAGTGGGCGACCACCGGCCTTTGAGCGCCATGGTAGCCATGCTGCTGCAACATGGCCACCTGCCCAGTTTTTGTACCGCCTGTTACCGCTCTGGCCGTACCGGTAAACGTTTTACCGCCCTGGCGCGGGAAGGTGACATCCGGCGTTTCTGCCTGCCCAACGCCATCTTGAGTTTTCAGGAGTACCTGGTGACAAAAGCGCCGTCGGAGCTAAAGGCTGCAGGGGAAAGGGTTATTGCTGCGGCCATAGCTACCATTGCTGATAGCAACTTGCGGGAGGAGATCATGAAGCGCCTGGAACAAACCCGCCATGGAGAGATAGATTTACATTTCTAACACTTTCATTAGTCATACCTCCCCGGTCCGGGCATATACATAAATAAAGAAATATGCTTGTCCGGGGGGACGCAAGGTGCGGGATAGCTGGGACTGGGAGGAAGTTAAAGGGGCTCCCCTGGGTGGCTGGGCTGGGCCGGGGCGGACCGTACCGCCGTCACGGTTTCGACGCCGCTGGCTGCGGCAGGGGATCATTGCCGGCCTGTTATGGCTGGCCATAACCATACTTTTTCGCCTGGACGGCCCTGTGGTCCAGCCCCTGCAAATGGGCCTGCGTCATTACCTGGCCGACCCGGCGGCCGACTTTACCCCGGCCGTAGCTCAACTGGTACGTTCAGGGATGTGGCTGGATGCTTACGACCGCTGGGTTTTCCATTTTTTCAAGCCGGGAGCAGAGGCAGTCCCGGTGACTGCCGGCCAGGCTTTGCCAGCCATGGCTGTACCCCTTTCCGGGGATATCAGCCGCCCTTACGGTTGGATGGTTGCCGACGGCCAGCAATATTTCCATAATGGCATCGATATCCAGGCACCAGGGGGTTCAACTGTCCGGGCCGCCCTGGCGGGTAAGGTCATCAGGACCGGGGAGGACCCCGTCCTGGGGCTGGTCGTGGAAATCGATCACGGCCGGGGCCTGGTTACGGTATACGGCACCCTGGGCCAGGTCAAGGTCAGCCAGGGGCAGGCAGTGGAAAAGGGAAACGTGATTGCTACCCTGGCTCAAGGCCCGGTGGCCCAGCTCCATTTTGAAGTGCGGCAGGATGGCCGGCCGGTGGACCCTACAGCTTTATTAACTCCCCCAGGTAAGATGTAAACCATGCGCGCTGGTCGAGTGGGAACGGCAGAAATAATTTTCAACGATTATTTTCTGCTTCTCCTGGGCCTTTATTTTCTCGTGGGGGTTTTACCCCAGGCCTTACTTTTGTTTACGGCTGTGGCCTGGCATGAAGGCTGCCATGTCCTGGCAGCCTCCCGTCTCGGCTGGAAAGTGAAGAGCGTGGAACTCTTTCCCTTTGGTGGGGTGGCACGCCTCCGGCGGCCGCAGGGGCGGGATTTTACGGACGAAGCTCTGATAGCCCTGGCCGGCCCCGCGGCCAGTTTTTTCCTGGCGCTGGGGATAACCCTTTTTGACCTGTTGCTTAACTTAACGCCGGCCTGGCTCCTTTTTTTTCGCCAGGTCAACCTTATCCTGGCCCTTTTTAACCTCTGGCCGGGCCTTCCCCTGGACGGGGGACGTATCTACCGGGCCTTGAGGGCGAAGCATACCGGGCTGTACCGGGCAACTTTGGAAGGAGTTTACGGCGGCCAGGTCCTGGCTCTCCTCCTGGGCCTGGGGAGTATTGGCGGTTTTATCTTCCGGCTGGCGGATCTCCAGGGCCTGGCCCTGGCCTTGTTTATCTATTACGCCGCCAGGCGAGAAGGGGAGGTGGCACCCTATATGTTCTGGCAGGATTTCTGGCGGCAGCGGGGTAAGGAAGCTGTTAAAGGGGATCAGTTTAAAACCACCAGGGTCTTTTGGCTGGCGGCCGGCCCGGGTCTCACTCTGGCCAGGGTGGCGCGCTCCTTTTCTCCTCGATCTTTCAACCTGGTAGCCGTCATCGGTAAAGGGGGACGGCTGGAAGGTATCCTAACGGAAACGGAAATCATGCAGGAGCTCCTGGAAGGAGGAAATAATACCCTGGATGTCCTGTTGCGGAGGTAGGGCAGACTCGCCCCGCCTTTTTCTTTGGATACAATTTTCGTTCCCTGATGAATGGAAGGGATGGCTATAAAAACCTTCGGGGTATATTTTTTTTTGATTTCCTGTTATACTAATGACCAGGAAATTGAGTAGCGCGAGGCGAAGAAATTGCAAGGTATTGAGTTGGAAAAGTTATTGACCAGGGTTAGCAAACCGGCCCGTTACCTGGGCACGGAGTGGAATGCCATTCACAAGGCCTGGGAAGAAAACCCGGTGCGCATGGCTTTTGTTTATCCTGACCTTTACGAAGTAGGCATGTCCCATCTGGGTCTGGCCATACTTTACGGCGTCGTCAATGAGCGGCCCGGTATGCTCATGGAGCGAGCCTTTGCCCCCGGACCGGACCTGGAGGGACTGCTCCGGGAAAACCATCTTCCCCTCTTCAGCCTGGAATCTCACCGGCCTTTAACTGAATTTGATGTCCTGGGCTTTACCCTCCAGTATGAAATGAGTTATACTACAATTCTTAATATCCTCGACCTGGCCGGCATACCTCTTATGGCTTCGGAGCGGTCCGCGGGCCATCCTCTAGTTATCGGCGGGGGACCGGGAGTGGCCAACCCGGAGCCGGTGGCTCCCTTTTTTGATGCTTTCCTCCTGGGTGATGGCGAGGAGGCATTGCCCGAGCTGCTGGCAATGGTGGGCAGTTTAAAAAAAGAAGGGGCAATTAACGACCGCCGCCGGGTTTTAAAGGCCATAGCCAGCATGCCCGGTTTTTATGTTCCTTCCCTGTATGAAGTGGAATACAACAACGACGGTACCGTGGCCGCGGTTGTCCCCCGGGAGGAGGGCGTACCCGAGCGCGTAGTCAAACGGGTCATCCCTGACCTGGATGCAGCCTATTTTCCCACCCAACCTATTGTTCCCTTCCTGGAGGTAATTCATGACCGCATGATGCTGGAAGTCATGCGGGGTTGCACCCATGGCTGTCGTTTTTGTCAGGCCGGGGCCATTTATCGTCCGGTAAGGGAACGGGACCTATCCATCCTCCTGCGCCAGGCGGAAGAGCTGGTGCGCCATACCGGCCACGAAGAGATATCCCTTACCTCTTTAAGCACGGCCGACTACTCCCGGGTGGAGGAGCTGGCGCGGGTCCTGGCAGCTGCCTATGCCGATCGAGGCGTCAGCATTTCCCTGCCCTCTTTACGGGTGGACGCCTTCAGCGTGCGCCTGGCGGAAGCCGTCCAGCGGGTACGTAAAAGCACCCTCACTTTTGCTCCCGAGGCGGGCAGCCAGCGTCTGCGGGATGTGATTAATAAAGGCGTAAACGAGGAAGACATCCTGACGGCCACCGGCGAGGCTTTCCGGGCCGGCTGGCAGGCCATTAAACTTTACTTTATGCTTGGTTTACCTACGGAAAGGGAAGAAGACCTCCTGGGCATTGTTGATCTGGCGCGGCGCATTCTCGATCAGGGTAGGAAACTGGCACCCGGGGGAAAACCGACGGTCACCGTCAGCGTTTCTTCCTTTGTCCCCAAACCCTGGACGGCCTTCCAGTGGGAACCCCAGGACCGGGTGGAAGCAATCAAAGAAAAGCAGAAGCTGCTGCGCACCCACCTTAAAGGCCCGGGTCTGCGTTTTAACTGGCATGAGGCCGAGGTCAGCTTTATCGAAGCGGTTCTCTCCCGGGGCGACCGGCGTTTGAGCAGGGCGATTGTGGCAGCCTGGCGCCGGGGAGCTAGATTAGAGGGCTGGTCGGAATACTTTAATTACAGCTGCTGGGAGGAGGCTTTCCGGGAGACAGGCCTTGATCCGGCCTTTTATGCCTACCGTTCGCGCCGGGAAGAAGAAATATTTCCCTGGGACCACCTGGACTTTGGCATAGCTAAGGACTTCTTAAAAAGGGAACGCCGGCGGGCCTGGGAGGGCCTAGTCACGGCTGACTGCCGCTCGGGTCGCTGCACAGGCTGTGGCGTCTGTCCTGGCCTGGGGGTTGACCTGATCCTGAAAGGAGGGCCCCGGGACAGTGCGACTTAGGATAAAATATAGCAAGGGCGGCCAGGCGGTTTTCCTGGGCCACTTGGAGATGCTCCGCCTGTGGCAACGGGCCATGCGCCGGGCGGGGCTTCCCCTGGCCTACAGCCACGGCTTTAACCCCCACCCGCGCCTGGCCTTCGGTCCGGCCCTGGCGGTAGGGATAGAGAGCCTGGCGGAATACCTGGACATGGAATTAACGGCACCCCTCGACCCGGTTGAGGTCAAAGATAGGTTACAGGCCGAGTTGCCGGCAGGTTTGGAAATCTTGCTGGTCTTTGCCATTTCCGACCAGGCCCCGGCCCTGACGGCCATTATTAATACTGCTGCTTACCGCGTTGCCTGGGAGGAGCCTCCCGACCCCAAAATCCTTCAGGAAAAAGCGGAAACCTTTCTTTCTCAGCCGGTGGTCCGGGTGAGCCGGCCGGGCAAAGAAGGCACCAGGGTCAAGGATATCCGGCCGGGTGTTTTCCAGCTGGCCGTTAAACCCGGAGCCACCCTGGAAATGCTCCTTGAGTGCAGTTCCCGGGGGGTTGTCCGCCCGGAAGAAGTGGTTGGCGCCATGGCCCTGGAGGGACCCTCCCGGGTGATTCGTACCGGCCTGTTTATCCGCCGGGACGGCAGGTTGCTGACCCCGGAAGAGTATGTTGACCCGCAGTTTCCGGCCCGGGGGCGAAAATGCAGCGTTTTATGAGAAGGTAGAGATGGGTGAACAAGGAAATCTTAATCCAGGCAGATGCCGAAGAGACGGCAGTGGCCGTCCTGGAGGACGGCCGTTTAATGGAGATATACCTGGAGAGGGTTACAAAAGCGCATCTGGTGGGTAACATTTATAAAGGCCGGGTGGCCAACGTTTTACCCGGTATGCAGGCGGCCTTTGTGGATATCGGCCTGGAGAAGAACGCCTTCCTTTTTGTTGATGATACCACCGGCCTGGAAGCCCTGGAGGGAGAGATGCCCGGCCGCAGCCGGAGACGCATCAGTGATGTTGTCCAGGAAGGCCAGGAGATCCTGGTCCAGGTGGTCAAAGAACCCCAGGGGAGCAAGGGTGCCCGGGTCACCACCCAGATTACTCTGCCGGGGCGTTATCTCGTCCTCATGCCTACAGTTAACTATATCGGCATCTCCCGCCGCATCGGCAGTGAGGAGGAAAGGGAGCGGTTGAAAACTCTGGCGCGAGCGGTTAAACCGCGCCGCATGGGGTTAATCGTCCGGACGGCGGCCGCCGGCGCCGGGCTGGAAGAACTCCGGGAAGACAGCAAGGCCTTGAGCCGGGTCTGGAAACGTATTCGTGAGCTGGCCAGGCGGAGCAAAGCCCCGCGGCTGCTCCACCATGATGTGGAACTCTCTTTACGTATTTTAAGGGATTTATACACGGAAGATGTCGATAGGCTCCTGGTCAATTCCCGGGATACCTACGACACGGTTGTAGGCATCCTGGCCGGGCGTTCGCCGGAGCTGCGGCGGCGGGTGGTGTTAAGGGAAGGTGCCGACCTTTTTGCCCTCTACGGCGTGCAAAACCAGATAGAGCAGGCTCTGAAGCGCAAGGTCTGGCTTAAATGCGGCGGTTACCTGGTTATTGACCAGATGGAGGCCCTGACGGCCATTGATGTTAATACGGGTAAATTTGTCGGCCGCCATAACCTGGCCGACACAATCCTGACGACCAACCTGGAAGCAGCGGTGGAAGTAGCCAGGCAACTCCGCCTGCGCAACATCGGCGGTATCATTGTCGTCGACTTCATCGATATGGAAAATCCCGCCCACCAGGAGCAGGTAATAAAAGTCCTGCAAAGAGAGCTGGCCCGGGATAAAACGAAAACCCAGATCCTGGGTTTTACCCGCCTGGGGCTCCTGGAAATGACCCGGAAAAAAGACCAGCAGGAACTGGGAAGCATGCTGCAGCAGGACTGCCCCTACTGCCACGGTACGGGCAAGGTCTTGTCGGAAGAAACGGTGGCCCTCCAGGCCAGGAAAAAAATCCTGCAACTGGCCGGGGAGAGCCGGGCGCGGGCCCTGCTGGTGGAGGCCAATCCGTCTGTAGCTTCTTTGCTTATTGGCTCAGGGGGAGCCCACTTGCGCCTCCTGGAGCGGCGGGCCGGGAAACAGCTGATCATCAAGGGCGCTGAAAATCTTCACCTGGAAGAAGTAAACCTGCGGGAACTCTTCGACCTGGACGAAATCAACAATGCCGCCCCCGTCAAAGCAGGCCAGATTCTGAAAGTTACCATCGAAGGGGCACATACGACCAACAACGGTGACGGTATCGCCAGGGTGGACGGCTTTGTCCTGGATATACCCGGCGGCGCCTCTTACCTCGGCCAGGAAGTTCCGGTAGAGGTTACCCGGGTTTACCGCACCTTTGCCCGGGCGCGGCTCTTAAACGATGCTTGACAGGTGCTGGGAAGATGTGTTACACTGCAAAAAGCCGCACCAGAGTTTTAAACCGCTCGCCGCAGGTTTTAAAACCTTTTTAATAAGGTGCCTGACGGTGGCGAGTCTTAGCTTGGGGGGATTTCAGGTGTACGCCATTATTATGACCGGAGGCAAACAGTACCGGGTTAGCGAAGGCGATGTCATCCGGGTAGAAAAGCTGCCGGTTGCCGAAGGCGAAAAGGTAGTCCTGGATAAGGTGCTGGCCGTCGGCGAAGGGGCTGACCTGCAGGTAGGCACCCCTTACGTGAACGGCGCCAGGGTTACCGCTGCCGTAGAAGCCCATGGTAAGGGCAAAAAGATAATTGTTTTCAAGTATAAGCCCAAGAAAAACTACCGGCGCAAGCAGGGTCATCGCCAGCCCTATACCCGGTTGCGGATTGAAAAAATTGAGGTGCAATGATAAGGATTGTCTTCTGGCAGGAAAGGGGCGGGAGCCTTACGGGCTTCACCGTTACCGGCCATGCCGGTTACCCTCCTAAAGGCGAGGATATCGTCTGTGCCGCTGTATCGGCCCTGGCCCAGACGGCAGTTTTTAGCCTGAAGGACCATCTGGAAGAGGAACCCGGGGTAAGCATCCGGGAAGGTTTTCTGGAGTGCCGCTTACCGGCTAGCTTAAACCCCGCCGACCAGGAGAAAGCCCGGGTGATTCTCAAAACTATAGAACTGGGGCTGAAGGCTATAGCCAGCGATTACAGGCAGTATGTAGCATTAGAATATAAAAACATCTGACTTCCGAAATCTAAGGGGGTGGGCGAGATGATGATGGATTTACAGCTTTTTGCCCATAAAAAAGGTGTAGGTAGTTCCCGGAACGGCCGCGATAGTGAGGCCAAACGCCTGGGAGTAAAGAGACAGGACGGCCAGTTTGTTAAGGCCGGCAACATCCTGGTGCGCCAGCGCGGTACCAAGATCCACCCGGGCCTGAACGTTGGAATTGGCAAAGACGATACCCTTTTTGCTCTGATTGACGGCATAGTCCGTTTTGAGCGTAAAGGCCGCGAGAAGAAACAAGTAAGCGTTTATGCCAGTTAAAAAGAACCCCTGGAAATTTCCAGGGGTTTCTGCTATGGACCGGCCCGTCAGCGCCTGGGACCACGGCAGGTGAATGTGCGAAAATAATAAGGGGCGAGGTGTCTGGCATGACCTGGCAGGCCGCAGAAGTAATATCTTTGCTACGCTCGCAAAGACACGATATCTTGAACCACCTGCAGGTAATATCCGGCTATCTCCAGTTACAAAAATATGACCGGGCTTTAACATATTTGCAAGAGGTTAATGCAGAGCTGGAGCAGTTAGGCCGGCTCATGCGCCTGAAACAACCCGATCTGGCCCTGCTAAGCCTTCTTAAAATGGAACAGGTAGCTGCCAGGGGTATAACCCTGACAATAGCAGTACATACCATGATGGAGAACCTGACCATGGATAATAATGTAGCCCTCGCCCTCTGGGAGGCAGCCTGGGACCTGGCCCTGGCCCTGGCCGGTGAAGGGAATACCCTTCAGGTTAGCCTTATTGAGCAGGAGGAAGGCTATTACCTATCCTTTAAAGTCGGAGTTCCGGCAGCAGTCCCTGCCGGAACCGTAAAACACCTGGCCGACCTGGCCGGTAGCCACCAGGTACCCTTCACCTGGCAACCGGAAACCGGAGAAATGGGACTGCTTTTGAGGAGCGGGTAGTGAGGGGCCGGAGTAGCCCATGACGTTACTCGCTGTTTTTGGCAATTAATGAAAAAGCAAGCGGGCTGGCTTTTGTCAGGAGCGAGCAAGACAATGCCAGCCTGCGATAGAGTTATTTTCGGAGGAGCGCTATCCCCTTGTTTTACGACGAAGCCAAAATTTACGTGCGCGGCGGCGACGGCGGCAATGGTGTCGTCGCCTTCCGGCGGGAGAAATATGTCCCCCGCGGCGGCCCCAGCGGCGGTGACGGCGGCCGCGGCGGCAGCGTAATCCTGGAAGCCGATGCGTCTTTAAGAACCCTGGTCGATTTCCGCTATCGCTCCCACTACCGGGCCGAGCGGGGCCAGCACGGTCAAGGGAAAAATAAACACGGCCGCAGTGCCCCGGATCTCATCCTCCGGGTGCCGGTAGGGGTGGTAGTCCGGGATGCCGCTACCGGACAGGTCCTTGCCGATCTGGTAGA
Organism: Moorella sp. E308F; assembly: GCF_006538365.1. NCBI lineage: Bacteria > Bacillati > Bacillota > Clostridia > Neomoorellales > Neomoorellaceae > Neomoorella > Moorella sp. E308F. The sequence continues at coordinate 159,771 of NZ_BJKN01000003.1, forward strand.
GCACGGCCAGCGCGTCGTGGTGGCGACCGGCGGCCGCGGCGGCCGGGGGAATGCCCGCTTTGTTTCACCGACAGACCGGGCACCTACCTATGCCGAGAAGGGCGAACCCGGGGAGGAACGCTGGCTGCTCCTGGAATTAAAGCTGCTGGCCGATGTCGGCCTCATCGGCATGCCCAATGCCGGCAAGTCAACCCTGCTTTCCCGTATATCCGCCGCCCGGCCCAAGATTGCCGACTACCCCTTTACCACCCTGACTCCCGTTCTCGGTGTGGTTCGGGTAGATGATGAAAACTCCTTTGTGGTGGCCGACATACCCGGCCTTATTGAAGGTGCCCACCAGGGCGCCGGCCTGGGGTTAAAGTTTTTACGCCACATCGAGCGCACCAGGGTCCTGGTCCACGTCCTCGACGTATCTTTACCGGCCGAAGAAGTCCTGGATAACTGGCAAACTATCAATAAAGAGCTGGAACACTATAACCCGGAACTGGCCCGGCGGCCCCAGGTAATAGCCGCCAACAAAATGGACATCCCAGGCGGGGAAGCAAAAGTGGCTTACCTTAAAGAGCGCTTTAGCGATGCTTACCCTATTTTTCCCATTGCCGCCGCTACCGGTGCCGGCCTTGAGGCCCTCCTTTACCACCTGGCAGGCATGCTCAAAAACCTGCCACCGCCGGCACCTTTGCTGGAACCAGGGGAAGAAAAGGTGACAACCTTTACCCCGGAAGAGATAACAATCACCAGGGAAGGGAGCGTCTTCCTGGTTAAAAATAGAGAAATCGAGCGCCGGGTAGCCATGACTTACCTGGATAACGACGAAGCCGTGCGCCGCCTGCAGGTCTACCTGCAGCAGAAGGGCCTCGAAGCCGCCCTGCGCCAGGCTGGCGTCTTCCCCGGCGCTACGGTAAGAATAGGTAAATATGAATTTGAGTACAGGGAAGAGGAATAAAGGTACTGAATGCCCAAAAGGTATGAATAAAGATGGTATCTGGCGGAAGCGAGGGGGATAATGCCAGGCAAGGGGGTGGTGGGTACAGGCGGAAGGCGACTTGGTTCGAGGCGTAAGATACTTACGCAAAGCCGCAGCGAGGCGGCGGTGAACGGGATGGGGATCGTAACGTAGCTTCAAGGATGAGAAGTACCACGCCCCGTAATGATTGTGCAAAGAGATAAAGCCAGGCCACCCCCGCCGCCGAGCAAGGCTGAGCGTAAAGTTTGCTAGCCGAGAACCACCGGAGCCTGAAGCCTGTACCCCCACACCCCAAAAAGCTGGAGTACAGATCAACCAGCAATCGCCGTTTTTGATAGAACCTTATTTTAGTAGGAGTGACGGGTTTGACGGAGAGGGAGTGCCGCGAGGCTCTACAACAGGCCCGCAGGCTGGTAGTTAAAGTAGGCACCAGCACCCTGACCCATAAAACAGGCAAATTAAACCTCGAACGCATGGAGCGCCTGGTCCGGGAACTGGTAGACCAGGTCAATGCCGGCCGCCAGGTTGTGCTGGTTACTTCCGGGGCCGTGGGGGCCGGCATGGGTCGCCTGGGATTGAAGGAAAAACCCCGGACACTGCCGGAAAAACAGGCCGCTGCCGCCGTGGGCCAGGGCTTGCTCATGCATATGTATGAAAAATTGTTCAGCGATTACGGGCTGCTTGTAGCCCAGATCCTTTTAACCCGGGACGATCTGGCCGACCGCCGCCGTTACCTCAATTCCCGCCACACCCTGGCCACCCTGTTACACCTGGGCGTGGTACCCATAGTCAATGAAAATGATACCGTGGCCGTGGACGAAATCCGGGTTGGTGATAATGATACCCTGGCGGCCCTGGTGGCCGGCCTGGTTGACGCCGATATTTTAATCCTGTTGACGGATATCGGCGGCCTTTTTTCCTCTAACCCCTTGACTGATAGGGATGCCACTTTACTCCGGTGTGTTACAGAAATTACGCCGGAGATTGAAGCCCTGGCCGGGGGGGCCGGTTCTACCTGGTCCACCGGCGGCATGGCCACCAAGCTCCAGGCCGCGCGGCTGGCCACCAGCTTCGGCATCCCGGTAGTGATCACCAGCGGCCTGGAGGGTGGAAGAATCAGCGCCGTCCTGCGGGGGGAAGAAGTGGGTACCATCTTTATCCCCCGGGAACACCGCACCCATACCCGTAAGCGCTGGCTGGCCTACGGCCCGGGGATCCAGGGCCAGGTCCAGGTGGATGCCGGGGCCGTCAGGGCCATATGCGGGGGGGGAAAAAGCCTTTTACCGGGGGGTGTGGTGGCCGTTTACGGCGACTTTGACCAGGGAGCCATTATCAGCATAATCGATCCGGACGGCAAGGAAATTGCCCGCGGTATGTCCAACTATGCGGCCGAGGCCATTCGCCGCATCCAGGGCAGGAAAACGAAGGAGATTGTCGAAATCTTAGGCTATAAAGATTACGATGAGATCGTACACCGGGATAACATGATAGTCCTGGTTTGAACTTACATCTCATATACAAAGGAGTGGCTGCCATGAATGTAGCCGCAGAAGTGCAGGCCAAGGGTAAGCTGGCCAGGGAAGCGGCGCGCATACTGGCTAACCTGAACACCAGTATAAAAAATGAAGCCCTGCTGGCCATGGCCCGGGCCCTGGAGGATGAACAGGATTTTATCCTGGAGGCCAATGCCCGGGATATGGCTGCCGGCAGAGAAAAGGGGCTTTCCCGGGCCCTGCTGGACCGCCTCCTTTTAAACGAGAAGCGCATCAAAGATATGGCCGTGAGTTTGCGGGAACTGGTAGCTTTGCCCGACCCGGTGGGCGAAGTTACTTCCATGTGGACGCGGCCCAACGGCCTGCAGATCGGCCGCGTACGGGTACCCCTGGGGGTGATCGGCATTATCTATGAAGCCCGGCCCAATGTGACGGTAGATGCGGCGGGACTGTGCTTGAAAACCGGTAATGCCGTTATCCTGCGCGGCGGCTCCGAGGCTTTTAATTCCAACCGGGCCCTGACCCGGGTCATCAGCCGGGCGGCAACGGCCGCCGGCATACCGGAGGGGGCCATCCAGTTAATTGAGACTACCGACCGCGAAGCTGTCAATCTGCTGCTCCGGGCCAATGAATACCTGGATGTCCTGATACCGCGGGGAGGCGCCGGCCTCATCCGGACGGTGGTGGAGAACGCTACGGTGCCGGTGATTGAGACGGGTGTAGGCAACTGCCATGTCTACGTCGATGCCGCAGCCGACCTGGAGATGGCCAGAAACATCGTTATCAATGCCAAGACCCAGCGCCCCGGCGTCTGCAACGCCATGGAGACCCTGCTGGTCCACGAAAAGGTGGCGGCAGAGTTCCTGCCTTCCCTGGCGGAGGCCCTGAAGGAAAAGGGGGTTGTTTTGCGGGGGTGCGAACGCACCCGGGAACTTGTCCCCTGGGCGGAAGCGGCTACCGAAGAAGACTGGGCTACCGAATACCTGGACCTGATCCTGGCCGTCCGGGTGGTCGACAGCTTGGAAGCTGCTCTGGAGCATATCCATACCTACGGCACCAAACATTCGGAAGCCATTGTCACCAGCAATTACCAGACAGCACGGGAATTCCTGGCCCGGGTTGATGCTGCCGCCGTTTACGTCAATGCTTCCACCCGCTTTACCGATGGTTATGAATTCGGTTTCGGGGCGGAAATCGGCATCAGCACCCAGAAGCTCCATGCCCGGGGTCCCATGGGTCCGGAGCAGCTAACAACTTTTAAGTATATTATCTTTGGTAGTGGACAGATTCGTCAGTAATTGTTAAAATAACAACATAGGGAACCGGGAGGGAGCTATGAAGACATTTAACAACAACCGGCGGGTAGGTATTATGGGGGGGACCTTTGACCCCATTCATTTCGGTCACCTGGTAACGGCCGAAGCCGCCCGCTGGGAATTTGCCCTGGAAAAAGTGGTGTTTGTCCCTTCCGGGCGACCTCCCCATAAAAAGGACTACCCGGTCACCGATTCGGAGCACCGCTACCAGATGACGGTCCTGGCTACGGCCAGCAACCCATACTTTGAAGTATCCCGGAGCGAGATTGACCGGGAGGGCTATTCTTATACCATCGATACAGTTCTTGAGTTTCGCCGCTTTTACGGCCCTGAGGTCCAGCTTTTCTTTATTACCGGTGCCGATGCCATCCTGGAGATCTTGACGTGGAAGGATGTCGACAGGCTCCTCCAAGAGTGCCATTTTATTGCCGCCACGCGTCCCGGTTTTCAGTTGAGCCGGCCAGGGGAGTCCAGACCCATGTTACCGGTTGAGGGTAGGCACCGTATTCATCTCATTGAAGTCCCGGCTCTGGCCATTTCTTCTACTGATATCCGCTGGCGGGTACAAAATAAAAAACCGATTAAATACCTGCTCCCGGAGGCGGTAGAAGAATATATCCACTGCCAGGGGTTGTACCGGCCCCGGAACAGTGGCGTATATGAAAAGAGCTAGGACTATATACTACTACTAACATCGAAGAAGAGGTGAAGTGCATTGGTGCGTACCCTGTATGTGGGCAACCTTCCCTGGGCCACAACTGAGGAAGAACTGGCCAGGGCGTTTGCGGCCCACGGCGAAGTGTTGAGCGCGCGGATTATTACCGACCGCCAGACGGGCCGGTCCCGGGGTTTCGGTTTCGTTGAAGTTAACGATGCCGATGCCGACCGCATGATCGCTGCCATGAATGGTACCGAACTTGGTAATCGCGTCTTAACCGTCAACGAAGCCCGGGCCCGTTCGTAAGACCCGGATTGAGTTTAACCTCCTATTTTTAAAAAAAATAGGGGGTTTTTGTTAGCTGCCAGGCGGAGGTTAAAAAAGTGAAAAAATACCTGCAGCTTCTAGCAGCTCGGCTGCCCGCAGGGCGTTACCGCCACAGCCTGGGTGTAGCTGATACCGCAGCCGGACTGGCAGTAAAAAATGGTATTGACCCGGAACAGGCCCGCCTGGCGGGCCTGTTACATGATTATGCTCGAGATTTACCGCCGGAACAGCTCCTGGACCTGGCCGGGACTGCGGGGCTCATAACCTGTGATCTGGAAAGGCGACTGCCCGTTTTACTCCACGGCCCCGTGGGAGCCCTGCTCCTGGAACGGGAGCTGGGGATAACCGATAAAGCCATTCTCCAGGCGGTGGCCCGACACACGGTAGGGGCACCGGCCATGACACCGCTGGATAAAATTATATACCTGGCGGATGTCATTGAACCCGGGCGCCAGTTTGCCGGTGTCAATGCTCTTCGCAAAATAGCAGCAACTGACCTGGAGGCAGCTTTGTTGAAAGCCTTTGAAGCGAGTATTATTTACATCCTGGATAAAGAACAGCCCCTCCATCCGGCCACGGTGGAGGCGCGCAACTACATTTTACTGGCCAGGGGAGGTTATTAATTAATGGATGCAGCCCGGGTAGCTGAGCTGGCGGCCAGGGCAATAGTTGAAAAAAAGGGACTGGAACCGGTAATCCTGGACCTTAGAGGTATTACCCTCATTGCCGATTACTTTGTTATCACCAGCGGTACATCGGCAACTCAGGTTCAGGCCATTGCCGGCCGGGTAGAGGAACTCCTGAGGGAAAACGGGGTAAAGCTCCTGCACCGGGAAGGCTGGGATGCCGCCCGCTGGATCTTACTCGATTTTGGCGCGGTGGTGGTACATATCTTCCAGGAAGAAGAGCGCCGTTTCTACGACCTGGAACGCCTCTGGCGGGATGCCAGGGTGATTAAAATAGATGCCGTTTAGCACAAGATAGCTATGCCGCTTTTGCGGTACCCAGCAGAAAGGATTAAAATAAAGGGCTGGCATTTGTTTGGAGCGAGCAATGCCAGTTTGGTGCGCAGTTATTTTAGGGTAAACTTTGGGAGTGACTGGTTATGGAAGCAAGGTATAATTTCAAGGAAATTGAACCCAAATGGCAGCGCCGCTGGGAAGCAAGCGACCTTTACCGGGTAACGGAAGATAGCAGCAAACCCAAGTATTATTGCCTGGAGATGTTCCCTTACCCATCCGGAAATTTACACATGGGGCATGTACGCAATTATTCCATTGGTGATGTTGTCGCCCGTTTTAAACGCATGCGGGGCTACAACGTCCTCCATCCCATGGGCTGGGATGCCTTTGGCCTGCCGGCGGAAAACGCGGCCATCCACCGGGGGATTCCGCCGGCGGAGTGGACCTGGAGCAATATTGCCAACATGCGCCGCCAGCTCCATGCCATGGGTATCAGCTACGACTGGGACCGGGAGGTAGCTACCTGCCATCCCAGCTACTACCGCTGGACCCAGTGGCTCTTCCTGCAGATGTACAAGCACGGCCTGGCCTACCGTAAAAAAGCCGCCGTCAACTGGTGCCCTTCCTGCGCCACGGTCCTGGCCAATGAGCAGGTAGTTGACGGCGCCTGCGAGCGCTGTCATACCCCTGTCATGCGCAAAGACCTGGAACAATGGTTTTTCCGCATCACTGCTTATGCCGAGCGGCTCTTGAACGATCTGCAAAAGCTGCCCGGCTGGCCGGAAAAAGTTAAAATCATGCAGGAAAACTGGATCGGCAAGAGTACCGGTGCCGAGGTTATTTTCCGGGTGGAAGGCAGTGGCGAGGAAATACCGGTATTTACTACCCGCCCGGATACCCTTTACGGCGTTACTTATATGGTCCTGGCTCCCGAACATCCCCTGGTGACGAAACTGGCAGCGGGGAAACCCCAGGAAAAGGAAGTAGACCAATTTGTCCAGGCGGCTCGCTATTTGAGTGATCTGGACCGGACGGCTACCGAGAAGGAAAAGGAAGGCGTCTTTACCGGTGCTTATGCCATAAACCCGGTCAATAACGAGCGGGTGCCCATCTGGATTGCCAACTACGTCCTCATGGAATACGGTACCGGGGCGGTCATGGGGGTGCCGGCCCATGACCAGCGGGACTTCGAATTTGCCCGCAAGTACAACCTGCCGGTCAAGGTTGTTATCCAGCCCCAGGGGCAGGAAATTGACGGCGCTACCATGACAGCCGCCTACGTTGAGGACGGCATCATGGTCAATTCCGGTCCCTTCAGCGGATTGCCTAACCGGGAGGGCATTCATAAGGTTACTGAATACCTGGAGAGTACAGGTAAAGGCAGGGCGCGGGTGAACTACCGCCTGCGGGACTGGCTGATTTCCCGCCAGCGTTACTGGGGCGCGCCCATACCCATGATTTACTGCGATAGCTGCGGCCTGGTACCCGTACCCGAAGAAGATCTGCCGGTCATCCTGCCCGAGGGAGTGGAGTTTAAACCGACAGGGGAATCGCCGTTAAAGAACTGCCCCGAGTTTGTCAACACCACCTGTCCCCGGTGCGGCGGCCCGGCGCGGCGGGAGACGGACACCATGGATACCTTTGTCTGCTCCTCCTGGTATTTCCTGCGCTACACCAGCCCCCGCAGCCAGGAGCGGGCTTTTGAACGGGATAAGGTTGATTACTGGATGAACGTGGATCAGTATATCGGCGGGGTGGAGCATGCCATCCTCCATCTCATGTATGCCCGCTTTTTTACCAAGGCCCTGTACGACTTTGGCCTGATAGGGGTTGAGGAGCCCTTCCAGAACCTCCTGACCCAGGGGATGGTCTTAAAGGACGGCAGCAAGATGTCCAAATCCAAAGGGAATGTTGTCAGCCCGGAAGAAATAATAGAGCGCTATGGCGCCGATACCGCCCGCCTCTTTATCCTCTTTGCCGCCCCTCCGGAGCGGGACCTGGAGTGGAGCGACCAGGGGGTGGAAGGTTGCTACCGCTTTTTAAACCGGGTCTGGCGTCTGGTTGCTGCTTACGCCGATGCCGTCCGCCGGGCTGGCGGCACCCCCGCGGTGAAAACTCCTGCCGACCGCGAGCTCTGGCGGCTCCTCCACGCCACCATCAAGAAGGTTACCGAGGATATCGAGCAGCGCTTTAACTTTAACACGGCCATCAGCGCCATTATGGAACTGGTCAACGGTTGCTACCGTTACCAGGACACCGTTGCTGAAAATGAACAAAACCTGCCGCTGATGGGTGAGGTTTTGCGGAAGTTAATAACCTTGCTGGCCCCCTTTGCTCCCCACATTGCCGAGGAGCTATGGCAGGGCCTGGGAGGGCGGGAGAGCGTCCACCTGGAATCCTGGCCTGCCTTTGACCCTGATGCCCTGGTGGAGGAAGAGGTAACCCTGGTGGTGCAGATCAACGGTAAAGTTAGGGACCGGGTGCAGGTTCCTGCAGGGCTGCCTGAAGAAGAAGTTAAGAAGCTTGTTTTAAAAAGGGAAAAAGTGGCCAGCCTGCTTGCCGGCCAGCAAGTGGTTAAAGTTATTGTGGTGCCGGATAAGCTGGTCAATGTCGTAGCCCGCCGGGCGAGTTGAAAGCGATCCGGCCATCAAGGTTGGTAGGCTCCGGGAGGGCAGTCACAGGTCTACCTGCGACCCTCCCGGCTTCCAGCACAGGGCGTGATTATAAAAGGCGGTATCCCACCCCATGGGTAAAAGAAGGTATCAACGGTTCCTGCCCTGTTTTCGTCAAAAAGGCTGGAAAAATGGCTCTAGTTAGGTTAAAATGTTGCGCGTAGCGAGGGAAACTGGAGAAAGGATGGATGGGATGTCTCTTAAACGAATTCTACAGTTAGTGCTGCTGGTGTTCGGTTCTTTTCTCGCCTTGAGCGATGTGGCCTGGGCATCTGGAGGAAATGAATTGGGCCATCTTTTACCCTGGTGGAGCGTACTGCCATTTGTAGGTATGTTGCTGTCCATTGCTATCTTCCCCCTGGTTAACGTCCACTGGTGGGAGCACAACATGGGCAAGGTAAGCGCGTTCTGGGCCCTGGTTTTCTTTATTCCCTTTTTAATCGCCTTCGGCAGCGGGACTGCTTTTTTCCAGGCCCTGGAAGTATACCTGCTTGATTACCTGCCCTTTATCATTCTCCTCTTTGGCCTATTTGTAGTCTCGGGAGGAATTATCCTTCGCGGGACCTTGCAGGGAACTCCGGCCGTTAACGTATTGCTCCTCCTGGTAGGCACCGCCCTGGCCAGCTGGGTGGGAACGACGGGAGCCAGCATGCTCCTGATCCGGCCGGTGATCCGGGCCAACGAGTGGCGGCGTTATAAGGCCCATATAATTATCTTCTTTATCTTCCTTGTATCCAATATCGGCGGCTCCCTGACACCCGTGGGTGACCCGCCCCTGTTCCTCGGGTATTTAAGGGGCGTTCCCTTCTTCTGGACAATGCGATTAATTGTTCCTATGGGATTTAATGTAATTATCCTCCTGGCCTTATATTATATCCTGGATAGTTACTTTTACCGTAAAGAAAGCGTCCCGGAACTGAAGAACGAGCGGGAACCCTTGCGTGTAGAGGGGTTACACAATCTTATTTATCTCGGCATCGTTCTTGCTGCGGTTATTACCAGCGGCATCCTGGCCAAGAACCCTGCCTTTGCCGATCTGAAAACAGGTACCCTTTACGGCATCACCCTGTTTAGACACGGGGAAGAAGCAGTGGTACTGCCTTACACCAATATAATCCGCGACCTGGCCATTCTCCTGGCAGCCTTCTTGTCTCTAAAAACTACTCCCCAGCTTATTCGCAAAGATAATCGCTTCACCTGGGGCCCCATCAAGGAAGTGGCCACCCTTTTTGCCGGTATCTTCATGACCATGATCCCGGCCCTGGCCATCCTCCACGCCCGTGGTGCGGAATTGGGCTTAACCCACCCGGCGCAGTTTTTCTGGGCCACGGGGTCCCTTTCCAGCTTCCTGGATAACGCTCCCACGTACCTGGTGTTTTTGACCACTGCCGCTAGCCTGGGAGCCGCCAGCGGCGTGCCGACCACTGTAGGGATAGTAGCTCCCAAGATGTTGCTGGCCGTATCCTGTGGGGCGGTGTTTATGGGGGCCAATACTTATATCGGTAATGCTCCCAACTTTATGGTGCGCTCCATAGCGGAAGAGAATGCCATCCGCATGCCGAGCTTCTTCGGCTATATGGCCTGGTCGATGGGTATTTTAATTCCCCTGTTTATCCTGGACACCCTCCTCTTTTTCCGTTAACCCTTAACAGGATTGCCATGCAGGTAATAGCTTTTATGGATAAAGCCGGTGCTCCAGCACCGGCTTTATCCATTTACTTCCCCTGACGGTACCACGTTAGCAGATGGTGGTTACTGGCAGCTTCGTACCCCTGCGAGGGGACTTTTTGATATCTATTAGTGGTAGAATATGGCGCCAATGGCAGGAAAAAGACGATTCTAGTCGTATTTTTAATTGAGTAAGAACTTTTTACCGGGGTGATAGGAAGTGTGGGAATGGGACGGCCGCGTGCGCTGGCTGGCCGCAGCCCTGGTGGCGGCCTTCCTCTTCGGCGCCGGTCTCCAGTACGGCCGCTGGCAGGAACGGCAAGCGGCAAAAGAGCTGCCCCGGGTTGTGCCGGGAGATAAAGCCGCGGCGGCTCTTACCGGGGACAAACCTGCCGCTGAGGACCAGGGGGCTAACGATTCCAAACCACCGACCATCCAGGTCCACGTAGCCGGGGCGGTGCAGAGGCCCGGTGTCTACGAGCTCAAGGCCGGAGCCAGAGTCAACGAAGCAGTCAGCCTGGCAGGGTTATTACCGGAGGCCAATCCTAATGCCCTGAACCTGGCCGCGCCTTTAAATGACGGCCAGCAGGTGATTGTTCCCCGCCAGGGCGAGGCAGGGCCGGCAGGTGGTAGTAGCAATTTTTCCGGCCCGGTAACTTCTGGGGGAGGCACTGCCGGCGATACTGCTAAGACAGGCGGTAAGGTAAATATTAACACCGCCACCATGGCGGAGCTGGATAGTTTACCTGGTATAGGCCCTACCCTGGCCCAGCGCATCATCGACTACCGGAACCAGAAAGGCCCCTTCCGGACTATTGAAGACCTGCAGAATGTCTCCGGTATCGGGCCGGGCAGGTTCAACGACCTCAAGGATTTGATAACTGTTTATTGACCACCTGTGTTGATTCTTGACACACGGGTAACAGGACGGCAATACTTGACACGGGGGGAAGGTGAAGATAAACTTGCTATGTGACTAAATTCTAAGGAGAGTATGAGAATGAACTACATCCAGGCCATTGTCCTGGGCCTGGTCCAGGGCCTTGGCGAGTTTTTGCCTATCTCCAGTTCTGCCCATCTGGTTTTGCTTCCCTGGTTTTTCCGCTGGCCCGACCCGGGCTTAACCTTTGATGTCGCCTTGCACCTGGGTACGCTGATTGCCGTGGTAGCTTATTTCTGGCGAGACCTTATAGAATTGGTTGTTTGCGGCTTGTTTCAACCCAGGAGCCAGGACGGCCGCCTCTTCTGGTACCTGGTTGTTGCCTCCATCCCGGGGGCCATCTTTGGTTATCTCCTGGAAGACCAGGCCGCGACGGTTTTCCGCTCGCCCCAGCTCATTGCTTTAACCCTTACCTTGATGGGTATTGGCCTGTGGTGGGCCGACCGGGTGGGTCGAAAGACCCGGCAAATGGATGATATTACCCTGGCTGACAGCATTATTGTTGGTATTTCCCAGGCACTGGCCATAATCCCCGGCGTCTCTCGTTCCGGGATTACCATGTCCGCCGGGCTCCTTACCGGGATGCAGCGCGAGACGGCAGCCCGCTTTTCCTTCCTCATGTCGGTGCCGATTATTGCCGGGGCAGCCCTGCTGCAGTTAAAGGAATTAACCCTGGCTGCTATCAACCTGCCCTTTATCTTGGGGGTTCTGACGGCAGCCGTCGTCGGCTTTTTAGCCATCAAGTTTTTGCTCCAGTACTTGCGCCACGGCAGTTACCTCCTATTTACCTGGTACCGTATTTGCCTGGCCGCCTTGGTGGTAGCTGTTTTATGGTTACGCCGCTAAAATAGCTAAGAAATTTTATTTATTGACATTGGGGTTCCAGGTAATTATAATAAAAACAAAATAAAATAACGTAAGCAATGGTGCTTACAAGGCGATGAAGCCGCTATCATTTTTAAGATAGCGGCTTTATTATTATCCTAATGTTGGGAGCAAGTAAAGGCGCTAATCAGGGTGGATTGAAAGCCCCCTGGGGTAGCGCCTTTTACTTTTTAATTCTTTAACACCAGGGAGGGGGTAGCCATGGGCAAACTGGTCAGGAAGAGATGGTAATTTCGTTTAAAAAAGTTTGGGGGAGGTAAAACCATGCAAATTTCAAGATGCAGAATCGGTCTGGTTCTTCTCTTTGTAAGCGTAATGTTATTTCTCCCTTCTGTGGCCTGGGCCGGGGAGCCGACGGCTGCCAGCAACGCGACTGCCCTTGATACCGTCTGGACTTTAATAGCTGCTTTTCTAGTTTTCATTATGCAGGCGGGCTTTGCCATGGTCGAAACCGGCTTTACCCAGGCCAAAAATGCAGCCAATATTGTCATGAAGAACCTCATCGACTTTTGTTCCGGTTCCATCATCTACTGGCTGGTTGGCTTTGCCATCATGTTTGGCGTTGATGCCGGCGGCTTTATCGGGACCACCGGCTGGGGAACAACAGGCACCTTTGAACACCTGGGGCTGGAGATCCCCCTCTACGCTTTCCTGATTTTCCAGACAGTCTTCTGCGCTACAGCAGCTACCATCGTTTCCGGCGCTATGGCTGAAAGGACGAAGTTTGTTGCTTACCTGATTTACAGCATCTTTATCAGTGCCGTCATCTACCCTGTAGTTGGCCACTGGGCCTGGGGCGGCGGCTGGCTATCCCAGCGCGGCTTCATCGATTTTGCCGGTTCCACTGTAGTCCACTCGGTCGGGGGCTGGACGGCCCTGGTAGGCGCGGCCATGGTGGGTCCCCGGCGCGGCAAGTTTGGTCCTGACGGTAGTGTGAGGGCTATTCCCGGCCACAGCATTACCCTGGGAGCCCTGGGCGTCTTCTTACTCTGGTTCGGCTGGTTCGGTTTTAACCCGGGCAGCACCCTTTCCGGTACCACACCGGACATTGCCCGCATCGCCGTCACGACTAACCTGGCTGCGGCGGCAGGGGCCTTTGGCGGCCTCATTCTGCCCTGGCTGCGTTTTGGGAAACCCGATGTCAGTTTGACTCTGAACGGTACCCTGGGTGGACTGGTGGGCATTACGGCCGGGACGGCTGCCGTCAGTCCCCTGGGAGCTGTGATTATCGGCTTCCTGTCGGGCTGCGTAACGGCCCTGGGAGTGGAATTTATGGATAAGGTTTTAAAGGTTGATGACCCCGTTGGCGCCGTTTCAGTTCACGGTTTTAGCGGTGCTTTTGGAACCATTATGGTCGGTCTTTTTGCCGTCGAGGGAGGCCTTTTCTACGGCGGCGGCGTCTCCCTGTTGATCACCCAGTTAATTGGCGTGGCAGCAGTTTTTGCCTGGACTGTACTTACAGCAGCCATCCTTTTTGCTATCATCAAAGTTACTGTAGGTTTGCGGGTATCTGAGGAAGAGGAAAGCGAAGGGTTGGATATTTACGAGCACGGTATCCAGGCCTACGGTGATTTCGTCATGCGGGGTACGCAAGTTCACTGAGGCAGGATACCGTAGTTCAAAGGAAAGGCGGGGAAAAAATGAAAAAGATCGAGGCCATTATCCGGCCGGCCAGGCTGGAAGCTGTGAAAGAGGCCCTGGGTAAATACGGCATCAATGGGATGACCGTAACCCATGTTACCGGTTGCGGCCTGCAAAAGGGCAAAACTGAAGTTTACCGCGGCAGCCAGTATACTATTGACTTGTTACCTAAAGTTAAGGTAGAAATTGTTGTCCTGGATAAAGACGTAGATGAGGCGATTAACCTTATCTTGAGGGAAGCCCGTACCGGTTCCATCGGCGATGGTAAAATCTTTGTTTATAATATAGAAAATGCCATCCGTATTCGTACCGGTGAAATGGGTGAAGCAGCTATTTAAGGCAGAAGCTTGCCCGTGAGCTGGAGTAACGTCTTCTTTTGCCAGCGGTCTTTGGTTATCCCTTCGACGAGGGTAGCCGGACCGTCTTTTTTTATCCCTGCCCGGATATTTAAGCCTGGCTCAAATGGTAAAATAAAATCATAACCGTATAAATTAAAGAAGGTGAAGCAGTGCTCAGAGTCACAGGTATCAAGATACCCATAACAGATAAAGTGCCGGATCTGCAGGCCGCCCTTTTGCAAAAGCTCGGCATACCGGCCCGGGATTTACAGGGTTTTACCATTTACCGCCAGTCCCTGGATGCCCGTTCCCGGGAGATGATCTACTGGGTCTATACCCTGGATGCCAGGGTTAAGAATGAAAGCCGCCTGTTAAAGAAACATGCCTGCAATAAAACCATCTCCCGGGCTACCTACCCGGTCTATCAATTCGTCAAACCGGGCGAGGAAAAACTTGCACACCGTCCCGTAATTATCGGTACCGGGCCGGCCGGACTTTTTGCCGGGCTGCTTTTAGCCCGCCAGGGTTACCGGCCTCTCCTCCTGGAAAGGGGTGCTGATGTGGACACCCGGACCAGGGTGGTAGCCCGCTTCTGGCAGGAAGGTCACCTGGATCCCGGCTGCAATGTTCAGTTCGGTGAGGGCGGGGCTGGTACTTTTTCTGACGGCAAGCTGACGACTTTAATTAACGATCACCGCTGCCGTTTCGTCCTGGAGGAATTGGTACGGTGCGGGGCACCGGAGGAAATTCTGTATTATTACCGGCCCCATATCGGCACCGATATTCTGCGGTATGTAGTTAAAAATTTGCGTAATGAAATAATTCGCCTGGGAGGCGAGGTTTGTTTTAACGCCCAGGTTACCGGTATCGAAATAGGGGACAACCACCTCCAGGGCCTGGTTATAAATGGTACGGAAAAGCTGCCGGCAACGGTGGCCGTTCTCGCCTGTGGCCACAGTGCCAGGGATACTTTTAAATTGCTGGTAGAGCGAGGGGTGCAGGTGGGCCCCAAACCCTTTTCTATCGGGGTACGCATTGAACATCCCCAGGACCTGATTAATGTTGCCCAGTACAAGCAATTTGCCGGCCTGGAGGGACTGGGACCGGCCGACTATAAACTGGCCTACCACGCACCTAACGGCCGCTCGGCCTATACCTTCTGCATGTGCCCCGGGGGCACCGTGGTGGCTGCCGCCTCGGAACCCGGCGGTGTGGTGACCAACGGCATGAGCACCTACGCCCGGGATGGGGAGAATGCCAACAGCGCCCTCTTAGTGGGAGTAACGCCGGAGGATTTTGGCAGCGATCACCCCCTGGCCGGGGTCGAGTTCCAGCGCCGCTGGGAACGCCTGGCTTTCCAGCTGGGAGGGGAAAATTATCATGCCCCGGCCCAGATGGTGAGCGACTTCCTGGCTGGGCGGCCTTCTGAACAACTGGGCAAAGTTAAGCCTACCTATCGCCCGGGGGTAACCCTCCAGGAGCTAAAAAAATGCCTGCCTGATTATGTAGTGGCCACTTTAAGGGAAGCCATAACCGTTTTTGACCGCAAGGTTTACGGCTTTGCCCTGCCGGAGGCGGTGCTGACCGGGGTGGAAACCCGCAGTTCTTCTCCGGTACGCATCTGGCGCGATGAACGATTTGAGGCCAGCATAGGGGGCCTTTACCCGGCGGGCGAAGGGGCGGGGTATGCTGGAGGTATTGTCTCCGCCGCTGTCGACGGCCTTAAGGTAGCTGAAGCCATCGTCAGCCGCTACCGGCCGCTAGAGTAGCTGCCTTTGCCGCCGGGACGCAGGTATAAACAGGTGCAGCCGGGCATATATTTATTGCAGTTAAATGCAATGGATTTGCATTAATGGACGGGAAACCCTTGCCTTCATGGACTTATTGTGCTATCTTATAGATGCAAATCGTTTGCATTTAGGCGGTGCATTCATGGCTGGGAGGAATAATCTCGAGGAAACCCTTGCCGGAAGCGGTTACAAGCTGACCAGGCAGCGAAAGGCAATACTGGCGGCCCTGGCCACAACCGGAGAGCACCTTACCGCCGAAGAGGTGCATCAGCGGGTACAAATGACGTGCCCGGAGCTGAACCTGGCCACGGTTTACCGCAATCTGAACCTGTTAGCCGACTTAAAACTTATTGGTCGGGTGGATTTTGGCGACGGCCGCGCCCGCTTTGAAGCCCGGGCCGAACATCATCACCACCTCTTCTGCCTTAGGTGCGGCCGGGTCATAGAACTTTCTTCCTGTCCGGTGCAGCTGGATGAGAGTCTGGCCAGGAAGCACCGCTTCCTGGTAACCGGGCACCAGTTTGAAGCCTACGGCTACTGCCTGGACTGTGAGAAGTGCAAAGGAGGGTCCTAGAGCCATGAGTCACCTCCATATTCCCGACGGGGTCATCGCTCCTGCCTGGCTGGTCGTGGGTTATGCCGTTACGGCCCTTGCTTTAGCCCTGGCTGTCAGGCAAGCCGGTAGGGAAGACCTCAGGAAGAAACTACCCCGCCTGGGATTCGTCAGCGCCTTTATGCTCCTGGCCATGAACGTACCCCTGGGATTACTCCCGGTGCACCTGAATTTAACGGTCCTGGCGGGCATTCTCTTGGGGCCCTGGCTGGGTCTGGTGGCGGTTTTTATAGTCAATCTCATCCTGGCCCTCACGGGCCACGGTGGAATTACTGTTGTGGGCCTGAATACCCTGGTGGTCGGCAGTGAGGCGATTATGGGTTATTACTTATTCTTCGCTTTCAGGCAACGATTCCGCCCGGTAACGGCAGCAGCGGCCGCCACCTCCCTGGCCCTGGTTTTTTCCCTTTCCCTGATGTTTGCTACGCTGGGCCTTACCCGGATAGACCCGGTCCTGGTCTTCTACGAAGACCATCATGAAGAACAGGTAGTAGAAGCCAGCGGACCGGACATAGCCGCTGCCGGGAATGAAATGCACAACGAACCTGGGATATCCCTGGCGCGCCTGCTCCGGGTCGTCCTGCCTATCAGCCTGGCAGGTATAATTGTTGAGTCTGTGGTAACGGCCCTGATCATAGGTTACTTATTAAAAGTAAGACCCGGTTTAATCGACGGCCCGGCTCCACCGGTGGCTACGGAATAGATTTTTCGAGAGAGGGCGAAAAAATGCACCTGGCGGATATTGACTACCTGGCTTTCCGGGGCCATAGTTTCTGGCACCGGGCTTCGGCCACGGCCAAGATACTTTTTACCATCGCAGTAATTGCTGCCGTGGTACTGAGCAGCAAGCTTTTACCCCTTGTCTTAACCCTGGTTTTGCTGCTGGCCCTGCTGATCACGGCCGGTATACCCCTGCGCCGCTTTGTACACATACTTTTCTACCCGGCCTTTTTGGCCGGCGTTTTTGCCATGAGCCTGCCGGGTAACGGCTGGACGGGGCCGGTTCTGGTAATTCTTAAAGCAATCACTGCTGCCACTTCCATGGTCCTGTTGTTAACCACTACCGGTGTCCCCGCTATCTTTGCCTGTTTGCGGAGATGGCTACCGCCGTTCATCGCCGACGCCCTCTTTTTGACCTACCGTTCCTTCTTTATTCTCTTAGACCGGCTTGATAATTTTCTGACGGCCCTGAAGGTTAAGGGCGGCTATAACCCCCTCAAATTAATAGTCAACATGCGCAATGCGGCCGCTGCCCTGGGGGTGCTGCTAATCCATTCCCTGGATACCAGTGAGCGGATGTATCACGTACTGGCCCTGCGGGGCTACCGGCCGGGGAGTTTTTATGAAGGTAAATGGTACCAGCCTACCTGGTATGATCTGGGCCCCTTGCTGGCCGGGCTGGCTGTCCTTCTCTGGGTGGTGATGCTATGACGGAAGTGGTCAGGGTTAAATGCCTGCGCCATGTCTACCCGGACAAAACGGAGGTGAGATTCTGCGGGCTGGATTTTGTGGTCCGGGCCGGGGAGAGAGTAATGATTCTTGGTCCCAACGGTTCGGGAAAAACTACTCTCCTGGCTCACCTTACCGGCCTGCTTAAACCTGTTGAAGGCGAGGTCCAGGTCCTGGGGGTGGACCCGGTCAGGGAATTTGCTTCCTTGAGGCGGCGGGTGGGGGTGGTCTTCCAAAACGTGGATGAACAGATTATCGGGCCTACGGTCTGGGACGACATCGCCTTGGCTCCCAGGAACAGCGGTTTAAAGCCCGGTGAAGTCAGGGAACTGGTGGAGAACATCCTCCGGGCCATGGACATTTATCACCTGAAAGATAAAATCCCCCATTACCTGAGCGGGGGTGAGAAAAAGAAAGTGGCCCTGGCGGGGGCCATGGTCATGCGGCCCGAATTGCTTCTTCTGGATGAGCCCTTCGACGGCCTGGATCCCCGGTCGAAAAGGGAAATAATCCATCTGCTGGATCGATTTAACCACCAGTTCGGCACCACCATAGTGATGACCAACCATGATATCAACCTGGTGCCCTTGGTCGCCGACCGGATATATGTAATCAGCGAGGGCGTGATCCTGATGCAGGGCAGCCCGCGTGAGGTCTTTGCCCGGCTGGATATCTTACGCCAGGCCAACCTGGAACCTCCCCTCCTGGTGGAGCTCTTTGCCCATCTTTCCCGGGAGGGTATACCTGTAAACTTACCCCTAACCCTGGAAGAAGCCAGGCAGGAGCTGCTTCCCCTCTTAAAATCCGGCCTAACCTGCGCCCGTTATGAGGAAAGGGAACCCAAAAGGGTGGCCTGCCTGGAAGGCTAAGGGCCTTTCCGGCGGCGCCGGATTTCTACGGCGGCGTAATTGAAGGTCCCGGGCAGGGGTGCCCGGGGTTTTTTTACCCGCACCAGCACCTCTTCTACCGGGAAGCTGGTGAGGATTTTTTGCGCTACAGCTTCCGCCAGGGCTTCCAGGAGTTTAAAGCGTTGCCCGGTGACGGTCTCCCGAATCAGGCGATAAACCGCATCGTAATTAACCGTGGCCTGCAGGTCATCAGCCTGCCCGGCCGGGGCGAGGTCCAGGTAGAGTTCGGCATCGACGATGAAGGGCTGGCCGAGCTCTGCCTCGGCAGGGTGGCAGCCGTGGAAGGCATAGAATTCCAGCCCGTCCAGGATTATTTTATCTTTAACCATAAAGCCCTCCATGGAGAAAGGTTTAGCCAGTTATTTGCCCCGGATCAGCGCCATAGCCTCGGCCCGGGCGGCCTGGTCACGGCGGAAAAGGCCGCGGACGGCGGAGGTGATGGTCAGGTGCCCGGGCTTTTTGACCCCCCGCATACTCATGCATAAATGCTCGGCTTCAATGACTACTACCACGCCGTAAGGGTCCAGCTTCTCCATGATAATATCGGCGATTTGCGACGTTAAACGCTCCTGGACCTGGGGCCGCCGGGCGGCAATGTCCACTACCCGCGCCAGCTTGGAGAGGCCCGTAATCTTACCACGCGGTATATAGGCAACATGGGCTTTCCCAAGGAAGGGGAGAAAATGGTGCTCGCAGATGGAATAGAGGGGGATATCCTTGACCAGCACCATTTCTTCATGGTGCTCATCAAAGACTACCGTCAGTTCTTCCCCCGGGTCGCGGTTGATACCGGCAAAGATCTCGGCGTACATATCGGCAATACGACGCGGCGTTTCCCTCAAGCCTTCCCGCTCCGGGTCTTCACCTACGGCCTCGATGAGCATCCTTACCGCCTGGCGGATTTTTTCTTTATCCATAATTCTTCCTCCCCGGCGAATTACCATTGTTTTTTGTCATTAAAACATATATCTTACGGCCAGTCAATTCTATGGAGAAGGAATATGGTTTTCAAAAGCGAAATATGTTTCATCAGGAGAATGCGGGGGTGGAAATATGGCCATTGCGGCTACCTATGCCGAGCAATTGCGTTTTTTGGGTATTGGCGAGGCGGAGCTGGCCCTGATGCACGCAGAAAGAGATATTTTTATGAAAGAAGCTGATACTGTAGTTAAAAACTTTTATGATCAGCTTGTTCAGTATCCGTACCTGGATGCTTTAATTAAAAACCACAGTACGATAGAACGACTATCAAAGACCCAGAAAGCTTATTTTATCAGCCTTACTTCCCCGGTCATAGATCAAGAATACATATCCTGGCGCCTGCGCATTGGTAAGAAGCACCAGGAAATCGGCCTCTATCCCAAGTGGTACCTGGGGTCCTATCGCCTTTACTTCAGTGAGCTTCACCGCATTATCTGGCACTACCATGGCGATGATCCCGATCTGGCCCTGCGCTTGCTGGAGGCCTTTACCAAAAGGATTGTCTTTGACATGCAGCTGGCCATTGAAAGCTATATTATTGACCAGCTCCAGCACCTGACCCGTTTCCATGATGAAATCGCTGCCGTAGCCAGGATTATCGGCGATATCGCCGAGCAGACGAAGATCCTGTCCCTCAATGCCTCCATCGAAGCGGCCCGGGCCGGGGAGCACGGCCGCACCTTCACGGTGGTGGCCCAGGCGGTACGGGACCTGGCGGCCCGGACTTCCCAATCGGCCAAAGATATCACCCAGAAGGTCCAGGAGAACCACCGCATCCTGGCCAGAATGCAGCAAAAGGAGAAGTGAGAAAGAGTTGCCCCATGAGGATCTGCAGGCTTATCTTGCCTGCCTGGAACAAAAAAGACTGCTCCACCGGGTGAAGGTAGAAGTCGACCCGGTGCTGGAAATTGCCGCCATAACCGACCGGGTAGTGAAAAAAGGGGGGCCGGCCCTCCTCTTTGAACGGGTAAAGGGCTCACCTTTACCTGTAGCCACCAATCTTTTCGGTAGTGAGGAGCTGGTGAAAGCGGCCCTGCAGATCGCCGACCTGGAAGAACCGGCTGCGCGATTGAGGGCTTTACTCGATTTACCTGGAAAGGCCGGCGGCTGGCTGGAGAAATTGAAAAGCCTGCCGCGCCTGGCCGAACTGGGCCGTTTTCTTCCGCGCCGGGTCAAAACCGCCCCCTGCCAGGAGGTGCGGGTTGACCCTCCTTCCCTGGCGGAACTGCCGGTACTGCAGCTCTGGCCGGAAGATGGCGGTCGCTTTATTACCCTGCCCCTGGTTTTCACCCACGACCCGGTCACCGGCCGTCGCAATGTAGGCATGTACCGCATGCAGGTATTTGATGATCGCACCACCGGCATGCACTGGCAGCTCCACAAGGACGGGGCGGAGCACCTGCGCAAAAGCCAAGGCCGCCTGGAAGTAGCCGTAGCCCTGGGGGCCGACCCGGCCGTGATTTATGCCGCGACTGCTCCCCTGCCGCCGGGATTTGATGAAATGCTTTTCGCCGGGTTCTTACGCCGGGAACCGGTGGAGATGGTCCCGGCCTTAACGGTGAATGTCGAAGTGCCGGCCCGGGCGGAAATCATCCTGGAAGGTTATGTGGACGTCCATGAAAGGCGGCTGGAAGGCCCCTTCGGCGACCATACAGGCTACTACTCGCCGGCCGACTATTACCCGGTTTTCCACCTTACCTGCCTGACAATGCGGCGCCGCGCCGTTTACCCGGCCACGGTGGTGGGGCCGCCGCCCATGGAAGATGTCTATTTAGGCAAAGTAACGGAACGGCTCTTTTTGCCCCTGATCCAGCTCCAGCTGCCGGAGGTTGTGGACATTAACTTCCCGGCCGAGGGGGTATTCCACAACTGTGTCATCGTCTCCATCCGCAAAAGTTACCCCGGCCAGGCGCGTAAAGTCATGCACGCCCTCTGGGGCATGGGGCAGATGATGTTTACCCGGCTGATCATTGTCGTTGACGACGACGTGAATGTGCATGATCTTCAAGAAGTGCGCTGGCGTGTTCTAGGCAACATTGAACCCCGACGGGATACGGTAATCGTGGACGGGCCGGTGGACATCCTCGATCATGCCTCCGCCTATACAGGTTACGGCAGCAAGATGGGGCTGGATGCTACCCGGAAGCTGCCGGAAGAAGGGTACCCGCGGCCCTGGCCCCGGGAAGCGCGCATGAGCCGGGAGATTTTGGAACGCATCGACAGGAAGTGGCACGATTATGGCCTGCCGTAAGCTGAAGATCTTCCTGGAAATGATCAAGTTTGAGCATACCATTTTTGCCCTCCCCTTTGCTTACCTGGGTGCTTTCCTGGCGGCCGGCGGCCGGCCGACTCCGGCCCAGCTTGGCTGGATTACCTTGGCCATGATCGGGGCGCGGACGGCAGCTATGTCGTTAAACCGCCTCATTGACCGCCATATTGATGCCTTGAACCCGCGCACGGCCGGCCGGGCCCTGCCCCGGGGGCTTTTGTCCGTAGCCGAAGTGTGGCTGTATACCCTTCTTTCCTTTGGCCTTTTATTTTATGCCGCCATGCAGTTAAACTGGCTCTGTGTGCAGCTGCTGCCCATTGCCGTTTTTGTCCTGGTTATTTATTCTTATACCAAACGCTGGACCTGGGCCTGCCATCTGGTCCTGGGGCTGGCCGATGCCCTGGCTCCCGTGGGAGCGTGGGTGGCTGTCCGGGCGACCATGGACCTGCCGGCCATAGTCCTGGGCCTGGGCATGGGGAGCTGGGTGGCGGGGTTTGATATTATCTACGCCTGCCAGGATTACGATTTTGACCGGGAGTACGGCATTCATTCTATACCAGCCCGTTTTGGCAAGGCCCGGGCCCTGATTATCGCCCGCTGCCTGCATGCCTTCGCCATCCTGATGCTCGCCCTGGTGGGCGTGCTCCTGCACCTGGGTTTAATCTATTTCCTGGGGGTATTGCTGGCGGCCGTAATCTTAATCTATGAGCATCGTTTAGTTTCCCCGGAAGACCTGTCGCGCTTGAACCTGGCCTTTTTAAACTTGAATGGCTATTTAAGCGTACTCATGTTTGTTTTTACCTTTCTGGCGTTAACCTGGCGGTAAAGGGTTACTGGAAAAAGGAGTGAAAAAATGCGCGGGAAACGCTTAATCTTCTTTTTGCTAACCTTGCTTATGGTTTTAATGGCAGCCGGCTGCAGGGCACCGGGAGGTAAGGCCAGGGGAAAGGAAAGCCTGAAGCTGGGCCTGATCCCGGTAGAAGACAACTTCCCCTTTTTTGTCGCCGAGCAGGAAGGCCTTTTTGCCAGGGCCGGGCTGAAGGTCGAGTTAGTACCCTTCAACAGCGCCCGGGAGCGCGACCTGGCCCTGCAGGCCAAAAGCATTGACGGGGAAGTGGCGGACATTGTGGCCACGGCCCTCCTGCGGAAAGGCGGGACGCCGGTCAAAATCGTCTCCCTGACCATGGGGGCAACACCGTCCGAAGGACGCTTCGCCCTGGTTACCCGGCCGGGCTCCGCTGTCAGCCGCCCGGAACAGCTCAGGGGAGCAACCGTGGGCATTTCGGAAAATACCATCATTGAATATATCGCCGACAGGCTTCTGCAGGGCGCGGGGGTAGAACCCGGCAGCGTGCAGAAGGTGGCCGTGCCCCAGATCCCGGAACGCCTGCAGCTGCTCCTGGGGGGCAGGCTGGAAGCAGCCCTGCTGCCCGATCCCTTTGCCACCCTGGCCGAGAAAAAAGGCGGCCGGGTCATCCTGGACGATACGAAAATTGACCGCAATTTGTCCCAGGTGGTCCTTATCTTCCGGGAAGAAACCATCAAGGAGAAAGGGCCCGCCATCAAGAAGCTGCTGCAGGTTTATGCCGAGGCAGCCGGTCTGGTAAGCAGCCATCCGGATAAGTACCGGGAGCTATTTATTACCAGGGCCAGGATTCCCGCAGAGCTCAAAGATACGTACCTGTCACCCAAATTTTCATCACCAGGGGTGCCGGCAAAAACCGAGGTAGCCGATGTCCAGGAGTGGATGGTGGCTAAAAAATTACTGCCGGCGGCATACAGCTACGAAGAACTGGTGGACCCCACCTTTGTCCCTGCTGGCAGGGAGAATAAGTGATCCGGGTTTTTAATCTTGATTACACCTATTACACCGGCGGGGGGGCCGTACCGGCGCTGGTTGACATCAACCTCACCGTACCGGCGGGGCAGACCTGTGTCCTCATAGGCCCTTCGGGTTGCGGTAAAACAACCCTGCTCTACCTGCTGGCCGGTCTTTTGCAGCCTGCCGGGGGGGAAATATGGATCGGCGGGGAAAGAATAAAAAAGCCGCGGCAGCGGACGGCGATTATTCTCCAGGATTATGGCCTCCTGCCCTGGAAAACGGTGTGGGAGAACGCGGCCCTGGGCCTGGCCCTGCGGAAGTTCACCGCTCGCCAGCAGCAGGAGCGCCTGCAGCCTCTGCTGGCCGGTCTGGGGCTGGCCGGCCTGGAAAAACGCTATCCGGCCCAGCTGAGCGGGGGACAGAAACAACGGGTGGCTATTGCCAGAGCCCTCTCCCTGGAACCGGATGTCCTGCTGATGGACGAGCCCTTTTCCGCCCTGGATGCCCTGACCCGGGAGAGCCTGCAGCAGACCCTGGTAGAAATACAAAACCAGCGCCGGCTGACTACCGTGCTGGTTACCCATAACATCGAGGAAGCCGCTTTTCTGGGACAGCAAATTATTGTCCTGACAGGAGCGCCGGGACAGGTAAAGGCGGTCCTGGCCAACCCGGGGGCGGGAAGGGAGGATTACCGTTTTACCCCTGAATTCCATCAACTTTGCTCCCGCGTGCGCCAGCTCCTGCGAAAATAAATGTAGCACCTAATATTAGCACCGTGTCGCGGGGAGGTGTATAGTCCCGTGCCGGATTCCCGCCGGGCCCTATCCTACCTGGCGTCCATTCTTTTTTTATTTAGCCTCTGGTGGCTTGTGGCCGTATGGATCAACAACCCGGGCCTGCCGGGTCCCTTGCCGGCCTTCCGGAGCCTGGTTAAGGCGGGATGGCCGGAACTGGCCCGGCACTTTTATATCAGCACCTATCGGGTACTGGGAAGCCTGGCTCTGGCCCTTATAATTGGAGTACCTTTAGGCCTCCTGGCCGGCCGCCACCGGGCCTTCGATTCCTTCCTGGCGCCCCTGGTCTATCTGCTTTACCCGGTTCCCAAGGTAGCCCTTTTACCTGTAGCCATGGTCCTCTTAGGCATTGGTGACACCACCAAGATGCTGGTCATTTTCCTGGTCATTGTCAACCAGATCTTGATTACAACCCGGGACGCGGCCCGGCAGATCCCGCCCCAGCTGCTGCTGTCCGTTGCTTCCCTGGGGGCCGGGAAAATCAGCCTCTACCGCCAGGTAATAATACCTGCCTGCCTGCCGGAGATCATTACTGCCAGCCGCATATCCCTTGGCAGTGCTATATCCGTTCTATTTTTAAGTGAGACAATTGCTGGGAACAGCGGCCTGGGCTATTTTATCCTGGACGGCCTGTTCCGGGCCGACTACGGCGCCATGTTTGCCGGGATACTAGCCATGGCCGGCATGGGATTGGTGCTGTACATGATGCTTAATTTCCTTGAATATCTCCTCTGTCCATGGCAGCGGCTATAACTTGACGCCCCGGCCTCTGGCTTTCGACCACTGTTTTTGCCAGGCGTCGGGCCTCCTGGACGACCTGCCAGGCGGGGTCGTCCAGGACTGTGTCCCTGGCGGCGATAATCTTCACCACCTGGTCGATAATCTCTGGTTCGAGGCCAACCCTGGTCATGATCTCCCTGGCCAGGGCAGTGCTGCTTGCTTTTTCTCCGGCTGCACCCAGGTCGTAGAAGAGGCAGGCGGCGATGGCCACCAGGGGCTGCACGCCTTCTTCCCTGGCTATTTTTTCGGCAAAGCCGGCGGCCTTTAAAGCCAGGTTGAGCAATTCCCGGTGGTGGAAAAGATTTTTCCGGGCTTCCACTTCCAGCTTATCGCGGATCACCCGGGGCTGGCGCTGGTAAACAGCGGCCATGTCGCCCAGGCACTTGCTGGCGTAGGAACACCAGGCGGCACAGCCGGGATCAAAGCGGGGATTGGTTACCAGCTTGCGGCAGTGGGGACAGCGTAAGTTTACGTCGTCTTTCCAGAACTCAATCAGCCCGCCGCAGTGGGGGCAGGGTTCCTCGAAAATATCGTCGGGCTTCCAGTAGCGCCGGTCCTGGCCGGGGCAGCGTCCCAGGCTCATTTTTGGGTCCCCCCTTCAAAAATGTTACCTGCATACTAATACACAGGCTTCCAGACAGCTATGATGGAGATCACATAGAAAGGGGATTTACCAGGATAAATGCCACCTGCAGACAAAGTAAAAAAAGTTTCTCTTCTGATCATTACCAGCTTGCTCCTCCTTTTAAACAGCGCAGTACCCGCACTGGCTGCAAGTACCGCCGGCCCTCCCGAACTTACGGCTGCGGCAGCGGTACTGATGGATAGAGCTACGGGAAAGGTGCTCTTCGCGAAAAATCCCGACGAACGCAAGGCTCCGGCCAGTACCACGAAAATCCTCACCGCCATGATTGCCCTGGAAAAAGGCCATTTAAATGATGTGATCACTGTGGGACCAAACCCGCCCCGGGTGGATGGGACCCGGGTCTACCTGGTGGAAGGGGAGAAAGTCACCCTGGAAAACCTCCTTTACGCCATGCTCCTTAATTCCGGTAACGATGCCGCCCTGGCTATAGCCGAACATTACGGCGGTTCCCAGGAAGGCTTTGCCCGGCTGATGAATGAAAAGGCCGCTTCCCTGGGCGCCTTGAATTCCCACTTTGTTACGCCCAGTGGTCTGTCGGACCCTAACCATTATACCACCGCCCGGGATCTGGCCATCATCGCCCGGGCCGCCATGCAGAATGAAACCTTTCGCCGCATAGTAGCTACCAGAACCCGGCCCTGGCACGGCCAGGAATGGGAAACAACCCTGGTCAACCAGAACAAACTCCTCTGGAACTATGAAGGTGCCGACGGCGTCAAAAACGGGTATACTTCCGAGGCCCGCTTTACCCTGGTAGGCTCGGCTACCCGGGAGGGGCAGAGCCTTATTGCCGTTGTTCTCGACGAGCCCAGTGCCCGGGCGGCCGAGGAGGACGTGGCTGCCCTCCTGGACTACGGCTTTAAGGAGTTTCGTTCTTTTCAGCTGGTCCGGCAGGGTGAGATAGTAGCCGTAGTGGACACGGGCAACGGAAAAAAGATAGAACTGGCCGCCGCCGGTGACCTGGCTGTAGTCCGCAAAAATGATAACAGCAGCCCCCCTACCGGCCAGCTGGAGTTATCTTCCCTGAAAGGGCCTCTACCTGCAGGTAAGCGAGTAGGGGAGATGGTTTTCCGGCAGGATGGGGAAGTAATAGGCCGCGTCGATATCATCAACCGCCAGCCCATCCCGGCCCGTTCCCTTAGCCTCAGCGATTGGTGGCTGCGGCTGAGTCTGGTAATGGGGGCGTTCTTCCTTTTATACCGCCAGGCGCAGGTTAAGCGGCAGCGCCGGCGGGTCTTCCGGAGCCGGGTTTTCAGCGATTACCCCTGAGCCCATTAAGGCCGCCCGGCCGCAGCCAGCCCCTGCTGGACGTACTGCTACCCGGACATATCAGGAGAGGAAGTTGCTTCCGGGCCGGATAGCCAGGGGAATGCCCAGGGCTCTGGCCGATACCGGGTTCAGGGCAGCCAGGTCGGTCTTGTTGACCTGGCGGACGGATTTCTTGCCCAGGGCCCGCACTCCTTCCATGATCTCGGCGTTGCACGCCCGTAAAAAATTGGCCAGATTATGGGCCGCCTTGTCTACATCCAGCCGGTCCTGATAGCGCCCCCGGGCAAAAACCACCTCGACCGGAGGTTCCCAGGGCATGGCTTTCAAGACCTGGGTGTGGGTGAGGGCGAAGAGGGCGATGGTACCGATATATACGGCGTCAGCCCCCAGGGCCAGGATTTTTAAAAAGTCGCCCGGGGTAACCAGCCCACCGCCGGCGATGAGGCTTACTTTGTCTTTTACCCCCTGTTTTTTTAGAAAAGTGGCCGCGCGGTTGACGGCGTAAACCGTGGGCACGCCAAAGTCATCCTGGACGATGGGCGGTGAGCCCTTGCTGGCCGCCCCGGCTCCATCGATGGCAATAAAGTCGACGCCTGCTTCCAGGAGGATGGCCAGGTCCTGCTCCAGGTCGTTGCCGGCACCGATTTTAGCGCCGATGGGGACACCGCCGGTCAGGTGGCGTAACCTGGTGACCAGGGGCGGCAGGTCTTTTTGCGGATCTTTAATGCCGGGCATACGGGCATGGGTAACAGCCGCCTGGCCGGGCTTGAGCCCCAGGAGGCGGTGTCCCCGGGGAGGTATCTCTTCATAATTGCTGCTGTGGCCCAGGCCGCCGATGGCTGCCTGGCCGAACTGGACCTCTATCATATCGGCCTGTTTTAGTATGTCCGGGTGATGATTCCAGCCGCCGCGGGTGTACTGGAGGATGAGGTGTCTGGCAGCCTCTCTCTCGGAAGGCAAGAAAGGCCCTTCCCCGGTATTGGTGGCTGTACCGGCCAGGCTGGCCCCCCTGGCCAGGGCTATCTTGGCCTTTTCGCTTAAGGCCAGCCCGTAGGCCATGCCGGAAACGATGATGGGCATGCTTATTTTCAGGGGCCTGGCCGCCCGGGGCCCCAGGGTTACCTTTGTATCAACGGGAACGTTTTCCTCAACAGGAAGCCTGGCCAGCTGCGCCAGGTTAAAAATGAGGCCGTCCGTACCGGGGGAACGCCAGGGGCTGCCGAAAGGACGGTGGATGAGCTTCCCCTGCTGGGCGCGCAAATTGGTCTCCACAATTTTCTGGAGACCGGTACGGGCGGCGGCCGAGACAAACTCCCAGAAATTTTCCTCATACGGATCGGTCATCACGATTTTAAGAAAAGAATCGTGCAGGCGGTTCAGGAGGGGACGGCTGAAAAGCCATAGCCCCAAAAAGGTGAGGCCCGCCGAACCCAGGGCCACTTTCCAGAGATCGGTACTTCCGGCTTTTCTATTACCCATCTGACGCTCCGTTCCCTTGTGGATAATGTATTATCAGTATCTCCTTAAAGGCGAAAAATATATTCTCCGCTCATTACCGCGCCTGGAACTGGACAGACTAGGGCCAGGCAGGTGATAAAAACGAGCGCGGATATCAAACGGGTTGTTTTTGAGCCGGCAGCCCTCAATTATCCCCTGGGTAAAAAACTATATCATGCTTTCCGTCAAAAAGGGCTCGAGATACTCTTTACTCCATCCCACAACCGGGTAACCTGCGTCCCGGGTAGATCAGTGCAAGAAAGTTTCATGGAAGCCAAACGAACCCTGGTGGTGGGGGTAAGACGAAGCAGGCATTTAGAAACCTGCAAACCTTCGGCCCACTACCAGTTGCCCCTGGCTACCAGCTGCCCGGCCATGTGTGAGTACTGTTACCTGTTTACTCATTTTGGACGCAGGCCTTACCAGAGAGTTTATGTAAATCTGAGCGAGATTCTGGAACTGGCCGGGGAATATATTGAGCGCAGAAAACCAGAGGTTACGGTTTTTGAAGCGGCAGCTACTTCAGACCCCCTTCCGGTAGAAAAATATACCGGTAACCTGGCCCGTACCATTGAATTTATGGGTAATCAACCCCTGGGACGCTTGCGCGTTGTCACCAAATTTACCGATGTAGCCAACCTTTTGGGATTAGACCACCGGGGTCATACCCGCTTTCGTTTTAGTATTAACGCCGCAAATATAATTAAGCGTTTTGAGCATGGTACGCCGCCGCTGGCAGAGCGGCTGGCAGCAGCCCTTAAAATTGTAAAGGCCGGTTACCTTCCGGGTTTTATCATAGCCCCCATTTTTTACCTGGACGGCTGGCAAGAGCAATACCGGGCTCTTTTTCAAGAAATTGCCCGGCAACCTTTATTGGCAGAACAAAACGATCTGACCCTGGAATTGATAACCCATCGCTTCACAAAAAAGGCGAAGACCACGATAGAAACTTTATTTCCAAAGACAGAATTACCTCTCGATGAAGAGAACCGTACTTTCAAATACGGCCAGTTCGGTTACGGTAAATATGTTTACCCCGCCAAGGTAAAAACAGAGATTGAGTCGTTTTTTAAAGAGATAGTAGCTGCCTATCTACCCCGGGCGACTATTGAATACTTTATATAGCTATGATTATTAGTTTACAAGGCGCGTATTTTTACTCCCCGGGCGAGGTCTGCGCCGGTTAAATTATAAAGCGTATCCAGGAGGGCTACCTGGAAGCTGGCCGGCCCCTGGCTAACTGCCGCCGCCCTTTCAGCCGCCAGCCCATAATAGGCGAGGGC
Organism: Moorella sp. E308F; assembly: GCF_006538365.1. NCBI lineage: Bacteria > Bacillati > Bacillota > Clostridia > Neomoorellales > Neomoorellaceae > Neomoorella > Moorella sp. E308F. The sequence continues at coordinate 189,739 of NZ_BJKN01000003.1, forward strand.
CGCGGTACTGGCCGTTACACCATCATCTTCCACGGCCCGGAAAGCGGCGATTATCGCGGTGGCAGAACAGCCGGTACCGGTAACAAGAGTCAGCAGCGGGTGCCCGTTGTCCACTGCCAGCAAGCGTTCCCCGTCACTGATGTAATCGGTGGCTCCCGTAACCGCTACCACAGTATTTAAATCCCTGGCTACTTGCTTGACCATGTCTGCCACCTGGGCAGGAGCCCCTGCGGCATCTACTCCTTTTGTATGCCCGCCAAAACCACCTATGCTGGCTATCTCCGAGGCATTGCCGCGCAGGATATCGATATGCAGTTCCTTGATAATTTTTTGCGCCGTCCGGGTGCGGAAAGGCGTTGCCCCGGCTCCTACAGGATCGAAAATTACAGGGATACCGGCCTTATTGGCTGCTTTACCCGCCAGGAGCATGGCTTCTACTACCTCTCCCGTCAAGGTTCCCATATTCAGTACTACCGCCTGGGCCAGGCGGGCCATATCAGCTACTTCTTCCCCGGCATAGGCCATGACCGGCGAGGCGCCAACCGCCAGCGTAACATTAGCCGTAAGATTAGTTACAACTAAATTGGTAATATGATGTACTAACGGCCGTTGTTCATATACCCTTTGCCGTCTCGAAGCCACCTGTTCTCCCCAGTTCATAATACCCTTCCTTTCAAGGAACTTTTTACCTTGTTGAACTTTAGTATACCATAAAGTTCAAGCAATGGAACGATAAATGCCGGCAGGAATTTTAACCTATCCTGGCGAAATTTGCCTTATGATTGATGCACCTTTAGTCCGGGCTACCCTGGCATATATATGCGGGTTGCTCCTGGCCTCACGAATAACAGTGGGGCCAGCCTGGTCCCTTGCCCTGGCTGTAATCCTCCTGGCTCTGGCTTACCTTTTCCGGCAGCCGCCGCGGCGGGCAGAGTGGCAGGTATTTCTCCTGGCCGGTTTTATGGCCCTGGGCCTCTTGAACGGCACCTGGGATAGCAATTTTCACCAGAGCCAGCTTACAGGCGACCGCGAGACCTTCCTCGACCTGACCGGTGTGGTAATAGAGGAACCCCGGGTTTACGCCAACCGGGTCGTCTATACGCTGGCGGCCCGGGAGATAAGGCAGGGAGACTACCATAAAAGGGTAAAAGAAAAGGTACAGGTTGTTCTTTACCGGCCGGTAGAGGGCGGGGAACCTGTACTTTACCGTTACGGTGATGTCCTTCGCGTCCACGGCCAGCTGGCGGCCCCGCCGGCGGCCCGCAATCCCGGTGAATTGGACTACCGCGCCTACCTGGCGCGGCAGTATATCTATAACCGGATGGTAATAAGTGACCCGCGGGCCATAATCAAGCTGGGAACTGAGCCGGGCCATCCCCTGGTGCGCCTGGCCCTGGCAGCTAAAGCCAGGGTAAAAACGGCCATCACCGCCGCCCTGCCGCCGCGCCAGGCAGGGATCCTGGCGGCCCTCCTTTTTGGGGATGTTAACGAGTTAACAGATACTGACAGCGATACCTTCAAAAACCTGGGAGTCTTTCATTTCTTTGCCGTCAGCGGGTCCAACACGGCCATTGTTTTACTTATACTGATGGCCATCGCCGGCTTCCTGGGACTTGAACGCAGCTGGGCAGTATTCCTGGGGCTTGCCGGGCTTATCTTTTATGCCGCCGTCACCGGCTTTACCCCATCTGTCAGCCGGGCCGGCATCATGGCCGGCCTGGGGTTGATAGCCTATCTTCGCCGGGAGCGGCGTGACTTTTACACCGCCCTGGCCCTGGCGGCCCTGGTAATCTTGCTCTTCCGCCCCCGTTCCCTGTATGACAGCGGCTTCCAGCTGTCCTTTGCCGCCGCCTGGGGCATTGTTTATTTTTATCCTTTGCTGGATGACCTCCTGGCCTGGCTCCCGGCCTGGCGGTCTTACCTGGTGGTCCCCCTGGCAGCGCAAGCATCCACCCTGCCCCTGGTGGCCTATTATTTTAACTTTGTTTCCCTTTTGAGCCTTCCGGCCAACCTTGTTACTGCCGGCCTGGTAGGGGTAATTGTCACCCTGGGGCTGGCTGCCTCCACCCTGGCCCTCATCACCCCGGCCCCGGCAGTTATGATATTTGCCGCTCTGGGACCCCTGGTAAACCTGCTTCTGGCCTTCCTGGAACGCCTGGCCGGCCTCCCGGGCATCACTATACCTCTAGCCACACCTTCGCCCCTGGCCGTGGCCGGTTATTACCTGGCCCTAATCCTTTGGCGGGAATTCTGGCTGCGCCGCCATGAACCCCGCTGGCAGGCTCTGTGGCGGTGGCACCGCCGCGAGCTGGGCCTGCTGGCCATCCTTACCCTGGCCACCCTCCTGATTTTTCTTTATCCTCCGGGTCGGCAGGAGGAACTCAAGGTAACCTTTATTGACGTCGGCCAGGGGGACGCTATTTACCTGGCCACCCCTGCCGGCCGGCACCTCCTGGTTGACGGCGGCGGCCGGCCCTACGGCCAGGGCGATTTTGACGTCGGGGAAAGGGTGGTGGTACCTTTTCTCCACCGTCAGGGGGTACGGCGCCTGGACGTGGTGATCAGCACCCACCCTGATGCCGATCATATCGGCGGCCTTATGGCCGTGATCCGGGAAATGCCGGTGTCCCTGGTGGTGGTCCCGCCCCTCCGCGGGGCCATGCTGGACGCCTACCGTCCCTTCCTGGCCGAACTCCAGGCCAGGGGGGTCCCCTGGCAGGAAGCCGGCCGCGGCGATACTCTGGCCCTGGACCCGGCTCTCAATATCCAGGTCCTGCACCCCGGCCGGGAAATCATCGGCAGCAACTCCGACAGCAATAACAACTCCCTGGTGCTGAAGGTAATTTACCGGCAGTTCAGCTTGCTCCTGAGTGCCGATATCGAGGCCGAAGCCATGGTCGATCTTAAGGCCAGCGGGGCAGACGTCCGCAGCACCGTTTTCAAAGTGCCTCACCACGGCAGCCGCTACGGCCTGGAACGGGAGTTTTTAAAAGAGGTGGCCCCGCAGGTGGTGGTGATTCCCGTCGGCGAGAAGAATAATTTCGGCCACCCGGCGCCGGAAATTTTAAGTTACTGGCAGGAGCAGGGCGTCCCCGTTTACCGCACCGACAGGCAGGGGGCGATTATAATCAAGAGCGACGGGAAACGCTGGCAGGTTGATACCACCATCCCCTGACGGTATTTACCTGGTTGCTAAAAAGAACCATGGAGTGCAGAAGGAAATAGTTAACTAAGGGCGAATATTTTATTGCAGCACCCTATCTTACCTGGTGCACAGGCAATAGCTGGAAAACTGCATACTCACCCCGGGGGTGCCCGTGAGGGCTGAGAGGTGCTAACCGTGCACTAACCCTTGGAACCTGATCTGGGTCATACCAGCGTAGGGAAGTGGGGTCAAAGGTATGTCAAGATCACCTGCTTGCCGCAGGTGTTTTTTATTAAAAAGGGGGTAAACGCAAATGACGCAAATAGAGGCGGCCCGGGTGGGACAGGTAACGCGGGCCATGGAAAAGGTGGCGGCAAAGGAAGGCATCCGGGTAGAAGACCTGATGGCGGCGGTGGCGGCCGGCCGGGTGGTGATCCCGGCCAATAAAAATCACCGCAACCTGGAACCCTGCGGCATTGGCAAAGGTTTAAGGACCAAGGTCAATGCCAACCTGGGGACTTCCACGGCCTACCCGGATATTGAGCCGGAACTGGAAAAGCTTAGAGAAGCCCTGGACGCCGGGGCCGATGCCGTCATGGACTTAAGCACCGGCGGCGATATCGATGCGTGCCGGCGCCAGATTATTGCCCATTCCCCGGTTGCCGTCGGCACGGTGCCCATCTACCAGGCCACGGTGGAGGCCCAGGAAAAATACGGTGCCCTGGTGGAGATGACCGCCGAGGACTTATTTAGAGTAATCGAAAAGCAGGCTGAAGACGGGGTGGACTTCATCACCGTCCACTGCGGCGTTACCCTGGAAGTAGTAGACCGCCTGCGGCGGGAGGGGCGCCTGGCTGACATTGTCAGCCGGGGTGGTTCTTTCCTGACAGGGTGGATGCTGCACCATGGGGAGGAGAATCCCCTCTATGCCCAGTACGACCGCCTGCTGGAGATCGCCCGCCGTTATGATGTCACCTTGAGCCTGGGCGACGGCCTCCGGCCCGGCTGCCTGGCCGATGCTACTGACCGGGCCCAGATCCAGGAATTGATTATTCTGGGTGAACTGGTAGACCGGGCCCGCGAAGCTGGCGTCCAGGCCATGGTCGAGGGGCCGGGACACGTGCCCTTAAACCAGGTGCAGGCCAACATCCTGCTGGAGAAGAGGCTGTGCCATGAGGCGCCCTTTTATGTCCTCGGTCCCCTGGTAACCGATGTCGCCCCGGGCTACGATCATATAACGGCGGCTATTGGCGGTGCCCTGGCAGCAGCGGCGGGAGCGGACTTCATCTGTTATGTTACCCCGGCCGAGCACCTGGGCCTCCCCACCCTGGCTGACGTGCGGGAAGGGGTAATTGCCGCCCGTATTGCCGGTCATGCTGCCGACCTGGTCAAGGGTATTTCCGGGGCCTGGGAATGGGACCGGGAGATGGCCCGCGCCCGAAAAGCCCTGGATTGGGAGCGCCAGCTGGAGCTAGCCATTGACCCCAAAAAGGCGCGGCAGTACCGCCAGAACCGCAACGAAGCTGCCGCCGTTACCTGTTCTATGTGCGGCGATTTTTGTGCCATGCGCCTGGTGGGGGAGTACCTGGGCAAGCCGGTAGAAAAGTGCTAAAATGAAGGGAGAACCTTTTGGGGGCCAGCGCCCCTAGCAAAGGTTCCCCCATAGGGACTCGTGCCAGGGAGGACTTATCATTTGGACTGGCAGGAACTGGACAGGGAACTGGAACAAGGTAAGATAGCCCCGGTATATCTCTTTTATGGTAACGAAAGTTATCTCCTGGAACGGGCTTTAAAAACCCTCCAGGAAAAACTGGTCCCGGGGGAAGTAGCGGCCTTTGATTACCAGGAATTGGACGGCCGGGAGCTGACAGCCGGAACGATAGTCCTCGTGGCCGCTACCCTGCCGGCCCTGGCGCCCAGACGGCTGGTGGTAGTAAAAGATCCAGCCCCGGAAATATTGCAGGCCGGGGCGGGAGAACTCTTGGCCTATCTGGAAAACCCGGCTCCGACAACCTGCCTGATCCTGGCAGTTAATGGTAGTATTGACAAACGCTTAAAGCTTGTCAGGCTAATCCAGCAGACCGGCCGGGTGGTAGAATTTTTACCCCTTAAGGCGGCGGACTTGGAAAAATGGCTGCAGCGTGAGGCCCGCGAGGAGGGTTATATATTACCTCCGGCGGCAGCCCGGGCCCTGGTCCAGGCCAGCGGGGGAGACCTGCGCCTGGCCATGAATGAATTATATAAAGTAATGACCTTTACCGGGCAGCCGGGTACCATTACACCGGCAGATGTTGAGGTCCTGGTGCCGGCCGCGGCTGCGCAAACCACAATTTTCCAGTTAGTAGACGCCCTGGGGAACCGCAATGCCGCCCTGGCCATCAGCTCCCTGCGCCGACTGCTGGAAAAAGGCGAAGCCCCGTTAGGTATCCTGGCTATGCTGGCCCGGCAGCTGCGGCTAATTTACCAGTATCACCTGGCGGCGGATAAACGCGCGCTGGCCGCCAGGCTGGGAGTAAGGCCCTTTGTCGTGCAGAAAGTTGCTGCCCAGGCCCGCAATTTTTCCCTGTCTGCTGCCGCGCGGGCCCTGGAGGAATTATTAAAGGTAGATACCGGAATCAAAACCGGGCAGGGCGGAGCCGGTTCCCTGCTGGAAAAAGCCATCTGGACTATTATTAAAGGGGAGCATTAATGCTCCCCCAGCTTTACTCTTCACCAGCGGGTCGCTTCTGGTCCCTTCCCCGGACTGCTCCGGCAGTACCCCTGGCAGTACCGGGTGTATTAGTACCGGGGGTCGCAATTTCGGTACCAAATTCATAGGCGGTACCGCGGGTACCTTCGGTAGCAAGGCCCTTCCGGGTGGCTTCTTTTTCCGGGCGCTCTTTGGCGGCACCAGGTTTTTCCGGCATAAATTAAAGTCCCTCCCTTCTTAAAGCCTGTTTTTATTATGGCATGTTGAAGGGGGGAAAATACCGGCCTGCAACTGGGACCATTCCCTTATGCTGTCAAATTAAAAACCCCCTGTATAGGCGGGGGTTATGCTGCTCAAATTAAGCCGTAGGATTAAGCAGATGTTTTGTTAAACAGGCGCTGTAGTCTTGATTTTTTCCGGGCGGCAGTGTTAGGGTGGAGAACGCCTTTGGTAACGGCTTTGTCGATGGTGCGAATGGCCTGGCGCAGTTTTTCAGCAGCGGTACTATCTCCCTGTTCCAGGGAGGCCCGGAATTTTTTGATGGCCGTTTTCACGCGGGATTTGACGGCCTTGTTGCGTTCGGTACGAATGCGGGTCAGCTCTACGCGTTTGATGGCCGACTTAATGTTGGGCATCCCAGCTCACCTCCCGCCTTATTTTATCATGGCAACCTGGTAAAAGCAATATTTAACCAGATTGAGCCGGGTTTTCCCGCCGTAGCTCTTCGATAACTGCGGCCAGAACCCTGGCGACCAGGCGGGCGGAACGTTCAGCTTCTTCCAGGGTATTATTATCGCTGCCGATTTCGAAGAGCAGGGCACGGGGCAGGAGGTGCTGGTTGTAGCGTCCTTCCTGGACCCGGACACCCAGGCATAAACCGGGATAAAATTCGTCCATTTTTTTCGCCACCCGCTGGGCAAAGGCTTCATTCTGGCGCCAGTTGGGGTGTTCCAGGCGGGCATTGCTGCCTACGATAATGAGCACCTGGGCGACTTTCTGGTTGTTGATTTCCACTACCGGTGGTGCCGGCAGGCCGGCGTTGCGGTGGATATCCAGGGCTACCAGGACGGAAGGGTTTTCCGCCAGCATTCTTTTCAGGGTTTTTTCGGAATTGGCATAGGACCTGGTGAAGTCGGGATAATCGTGGATGGTAGTTGAACGTACTACCGGGACACCGTAGTCTTTACTTAAAGCTTCGGCCAGGACCGCCGCCACCTGGCTGACGCCGCCGTTTTTCCCGGGAAATTTAGCCTGTCCCTCACTCGGCTGGTAGGATTCCGCATTGTGGGTGTTGTATATAGCTACCAGGGGGTTTCCGGCGCTGGGGAGCTCCATTTCTGATGGCGCTGGCGGTACACTTTCCTCCGGCAGGGGCTGGGGTAATACATACTCTTCTTCGGTGGTTAAGAGGCGTGTTGATTCAGCGCTACCGGGGAAAACTACCAGGGGTGAGGCCAGGACCTGGACGGCAGCCGCCAGGGCTTCACTGGAATTATCCTGCGGGCTGCTGGCCGCGCGTAAAGCAAGGGTCGGCAGGCCCTCGCTTAAAATGCCTTCCAGCAGGGGCAGTGGTAACCAGGCAGAATAACCGGGTACTCCCAGGGATAGCTGGCGGCCGGCTTTAATCAAACGCCAGGTACCGGTAGCCAGGGAAAAAATAACCACCACTGCCACGAGAACTTTTACCAGGCGGGATAGAAAGAGTCTGGCCTGCCAGCGGGTAATAACGTGAATCCGCAACCTTTCCGCCCCCTTGCTGGTAGCCATTTTATTCCTCCGCGGGATAATTTAGACCTGGGGAGGGACCACGAGGGGCAATGTTTAGGAGCCCCTCATGGCGGTACGCTGCCACCAGCGAGGGAATGAAAAATGCCTGGCTGGCATTTGTCGGAAGCGAGCGACTTGGCCCGAGTGGCGAAGCGGCCCAGGCGAAGCTGAGGAGCGAGGGCGGGGCCGAGGACAGGATGTCCGAGGCCGGATTCTAAAGGCAAGGACGCCGAATAGGCCGGGAACCCCGCCCGAGCCCGAGGCTGAGCCGTAGGCCGCTCCACAAGGGCCATGGAGCGAGCGTGACAATGCCAGCCTGCGATAGAGTTATTTCCGGAGGAGGCTGAGCAGTGACTGAGGCCCAACTCAAGGATCTTTTGCAGGCCTATAAAGCCGGACAGGTTGACCTGGACACGGTTATGGGGCATTTAAAAACTTTAAAGGAAGAAGACCTGGGCTTTGCCAAGGTCGATCATCACCGTGCCTTAAGGAACGGCTTTCCGGAGGTTATTTTCGGCCAGGGAAAAACAAAGGAACATGTGGCGGCCATTGCCTCCCGCCTGGCGGCCGCCGGCTCAACGGTCCTGGTAACCAGGACTACCAGGGAAGCATACCAGGAGGTTGCCGCCCGCCTGCCGGCGGCTGAATTTAACGAACTGGCCCGGACCATCGTGGTTGCTGCCGGGGAGATCAAGCCTACCGGTGGTAGAGTGGCGGTTTTAAGTGCCGGGACGGCCGACCTGCCTGTGGCTGAAGAAGCAGCGGTGACGGCGGCGGTAATGGGTAATGAGGTTGAGAGAATTTACGATGTCGGTGTGGCCGGCATTCACCGCCTGCTGGGGCGGGTGGAGCTGGTACGCCGGGCTGATGTGGTCATTGTCGTGGCAGGCATGGAAGGCGCCCTGGCCAGCGTTGTGGCCGGCCTGGTGGACCGGCCGGTAATTGCCGTGCCGACAAGCATCGGTTACGGTGCGAGTTTCGGCGGGCTGGCCGCCCTGCTGACCATGCTCAACAGCTGTGCTGCCGGCATCGGCGTCGTTAATATTGACAACGGTTTTGGCGCTGCCGCCCTGGCCACGGCCATTACCCGCCTGAAAAAAGTATAATTTACCTCCTTTTTGGGCAATGCTATAGGCGAACCCGAAGGAGGTGATAAATATGACCAATTGGGTGGGTACTGTTGTCCGCTTTGTTGTCTCGGCCCTGGTACTGATGCTGGTAGGTTTTATCCTTCCCGGCATTAGAGTAGCAGGTTTCACCGGTGCCCTGATTGCAGCTGTGGTTATAGCCATCCTGGGCTGGCTGGCAGAAGCCGTCCTTGGCAAACGGATTTCCCCCCATGGTCGCGGCATTGTCGGCTTTATCGTCGCGGCAATTGTAATCTATCTTGCTCAATTTATTGTCCCCGCCTACTTAAGCGTGAACATCTTGGGTGCTTTACTGGCGGCTCTAGTTATCGGTGTAATTGATGCCTTTGTTCCTACCGAGCTGCGCTAGGAAATAGACTGCCGGGGCGGGCCGGGCTTTTAGCCCGGCCCGCTTTCTGCTATAATAGAGCCGGTTCTAGTGGAGTTACTCATGTTCCCGTATAGATGACAGGATGGCACTTCCTGCTTCTGACTTCCATTTTGTGGGGGAGGAAGTTGTTTAGTGACGGAGCTGAAAAATATCCGTAATTTCTGCATCATTGCCCATATTGACCACGGCAAGTCTACCCTGGCCGACCGCCTCCTGGAGTATACCGGCGCTTTGAGCAAGCGGGAGATGGTGGATCAGGTCCTGGATACTCTGGAATTGGAACGGGAGCGAGGCATCACCATCAAGCTCCAGGCGGTCCGCCTGAATTATCGCGCCCGGGACGGCCAGGAATATGTGCTAAACTTGATTGACACTCCGGGGCACGTGGACTTTACCTATGAAGTATCCCGGAGCCTGGCTGCCTGTGAAGGAGCGCTGCTCGTAATTGACGCGGCCCAGGGCATTGAGGCCCAGACCCTGGCCAATGTTTACCTCGCCCTGGAACACAACCTGGAAATTATCCCGGTCATCAATAAAATCGACCTGCCTAATGCCGAGCCGGAACGGGTACGCCGCGAGATAGAGGACGTCATCGGCCTGGACGCCGGTGAAGCCATCCTGGCCTCGGCCAAGACCGGGGTGGGGACGGAAGAGATCCTGGAGGCCATTGTCCGGCGCATTCCCCCGCCCCGGGGCGACAGAGAAGCGCCGCTGAAGGCGCTGATTTTTGATTCCATCTTTGACAGCTACCGGGGGGCTATCCCCTATATCAGGGTTGTCGAGGGCCGGGTGCAGAAAGGCGACCGCATCCGTTTCATGGCCACGGGGGCCGAATTTGAAGTCAATGAGGTGGGCATTTTCACCCCGGCGCCGCGGCAGGTTACAGCACTAGCCGCCGGGGAGGTAGGCTTTCTTTCCGCCAGTATAAAAAATGTCAAGGATACCCGCGTCGGCGACACCATTACCAGCGCTACCCGGCCGGCCGGGGAGCCCCTGCCGGGCTACCGCAGGGTAATGCCCATGGTTTACTGCGGCCTGTTCCCGGTGGACTCGGAACAATTTGACAGCCTGCGGGACGCCCTGGAAAAGCTGCAGTTAAATGACGCCTCACTAAGTTTTGAGCCGGAAACATCGGTGGCCTTAGGATTCGGCTTTCGCTGCGGTTTCCTGGGACTCCTGCACATGGAGATTATTCAGGAGCGGTTGGAAAGGGAGTACGGCCTGGAACTCATAACTACCGCGCCCAGCGTAGTCTACCGGGTGGTGCGCACTGACGGGCGGGTGGAGATGGTTGACAATCCCACCGCCCTGCCGGCACCTAACCTGATAGACCATATTGAAGAACCCTACGTCGAGGCCACCATTATGACACCCAAAGAATATGTAGGTCCGGTAATGGAACTCTGCCAGGAGAAACGCGGCACTTTCCTTAATATGGATTACCTTTCGGAGAAAAGGGTGGCTTTAAAGTACGACCTGCCCCTGGCGGAAATAATCTATGACTTCTTTGACCAGCTTAAAAGCCGGACGCGGGGTTACGCTTCCCTGGATTATGAAGTCAAGGGCTACCGGCCGGCGGAACTGGTAAAGATGGATATCCTTATTAATAATGAAGTGGTGGATGCCCTGTCGGTGATCACCCACCGGGACCAGGCCTACCACCGCGGCCGCGCCCTGGTGGAACGCCTGCGCCAGCTGATACCCCGCCAGCTCTTTGACGTGCCCATCCAGGCCGCCATCGGCAGCCGGGTCATCGCCCGGGAAACCATCCCGGCGCTGCGCAAAAACGTCCTGGCCAAGTGTTATGGCGGTGATGTGACGCGGAAGCGCAAGCTCCTGGAGAAACAAAAGGAAGGTAAAAAGCGCATGAAACAGGTGGGCACGGTGGACATCCCCCAGGAGGCCTTTATGGCCGTGCTGAAGGTAGGGAAGTCGTAGGCTTTGATGATAGTATCTGAGACTGGCTTTAGTTTGGAGCGAGCGAGCTTCTCCGAGCGGCGAATTGGCCTTGGTGAAGCCGAAGAGCGAAGGCGGGGCCGAGGACAGGAGGTCCGAGGCCGGCCTTTGAGGCAAGGACGCCGAATAGGCCGCCCAGCACTCACAGTAACCAAGTTACAGTAACCAGTTCTTCGGTTTATGCAGTCGCACTACCTTTGGAGGCACCTGAGTTTAGTGAGTGCTGGGCGCCTTAAGCCTTACGGCTGGAACCGTAGGCCAATCCGCAAGGGCCAGGGAGCGAGCGAAAACAAAGCCAGCTCCATTTACATCCATATCCCCTTCTGTGTCCGCAAGTGCCATTACTGCGATTTCGTCTCCTATCCCGGCCGGCCGCCGGAGGAAATGGCCGCCTACTGCCGCGCCCTGGAGCGGGAAATGGACCTGGTTGCCGGGAAATGGCAGCCGGGACCGGCGGCCACCGTTTATATCGGCGGCGGTACCCCGACCCTGCTCCCGGCCCGTAATTTGGAGCAGGTCCTGGACGCCGTGGACCGCTTCTTCGGCCGGCAGCCGGGGGCGGAGGTCACCGTAGAAGCCAACCCCGGCACAGTGGACGGGAGGAAGCTTAAGATTCTTAAGGCCGCCGGGGTTAACCGCCTTTCCCTGGGGGTCCAATCCCTCGACGACGACCTACTGGCGGCCATGGGCCGCATCCACCGGCGCCGGGACATCTACGAGGCCTTTGATCAGGCGCGCCGGGCTGGCTTTAGCAACATCAACCTGGACCTCATCTTCGGCCTGCCGGGCCAGACCCTGGACGGCTGGCGGGCTACCTTAAAGGAAGCCATTGCCCTGCAGCCCGAGCATATTGCCGCTTACAGCCTCCAGGTGGAGGAAGGTACGCCCTGGGGAAAACTGGCGGCTGCCGGCGAGTTACCCCTGCCCGGGGAAGAACTGGAACTGGCCATGTACCAGGAAGCCCGGCAAATGCTCGCCGCCGTCGGTTATCAGCAATATGAAATATCCAACTTCGCTCGGCCGGGGTACCAGTGCCGCCACAACCTCACTTACTGGTTAAACCAGCCCTATCTGGGCCTTGGGGCGGCGGCGGCCTCTTACTGGCGGGGCCGGCGCTGGCAAAATTATAGCGAGCTGCACCGGTACCGGCACGTCTTATCCCGCGGCCGGCTGCCCCGGGCGGAAATAGAAACCTTAACGCCCCACCAGCAGATGGCCGAAACCATGTTCATGGGCCTGCGCCTGATGGCCGGTGTAGACTTGGAGGACTTCCGGCGGCGTTTCGGCGTTGACGCCCGGGAAGTTTATGCCCGGGAACTGGCTGGTCTTTACCGGGCGGGACTGGTGGAGGAAAAGGACGGCCATTTAAGGCTCACCGAAAAGGGTTTACCCCTGGCCAATGAAGTTTTTATGCAGTTTGTCTAGCCTTTACTTTCCCTTGACAAAACGAAAGGCCGGTGGTATGTTTTAAGTAAGCTCTTAGCACTCTTACCTTAAGAGTGCTAATAAGAGGGTGAGATCATGCGGATGGATGAGCGGAAAAAAAAGGTCCTGGCCGCCGTTGTTCAGGATTATATCCTTACTGGCGAACCGGTAGGCTCACGCACCATTGCCCGGCGGTACAACCTGGGAGTAAGTCCAGCCACCATCCGGAATGAGATGGCCGACCTGGAAGAAATGGGCTTGCTGGAGCAACCCCATACCTCGGCCGGCCGTATACCTTCGGATTACGGTTACCGTTACTACGTTGACTGCCTCATGGCGCCGGAAAAATTAACCCCGGCAGAAGAGGAATACGTGCGCCGGCGTTACAACCAAAAAATGCTGGAAATTGAGCAGGTCCTGGAGGAAACGGCCCGTTTACTGTCCGAGATGACCGCCTATACGGCAGTAGCCCTGGGTCCCTATCAAAATAATGCCATTCTGGAACAGGTGCAAATTCTACCTGTCCATTCAGCCAACAAGGCCCTGCTGGTAGCAATCACCAGTACCGGTATGGTCGAACACCGGATTTTTGTCATTCCGGAAGACGTAACGCCGGAGGATCTAACCCGTATCTCCAGGGTTCTCAATGCCAGTCTGCAGGGTATAGCTCTGGAAGAGCTGCGTCAGGCGGTATTGAGGGATATTTACCGGGAAGTAGCCGAGCACCGGGGTTTAATCAAACAGGTGATTGACCTTTTACAGCAAATTCTGGCCCTGGAAGGCGGGGAGAAAGTTTACCTGGAAGGCATCCTCAATATTCTAAGCCAGCCAGAGTTTAAAAATTTAGAGAAGGTCAAGGATATCTTGGCTTTTCTTGAGCGGGAAGAGGCGTTGAGGCGTATTTTTAATGCTGCTCCTGGAAGCGGCCTTACTATAAGGATCGGGCAGGAGAATAAAGAAGAAGGTATTGATAAATGCAGCGTAGTAACCATTAGCTATGCCGTTGAAGGGAAAATAATGGGGAAAGTGGGCTTACTCGGACCAACGCGGATGCACTATTCCCGGGTTATATCGGTTCTCCAGTGTGTAGCTGATAGTTTGTCCCGCGCTTTGGAGCAATTTTACCGCTAAAGTTAGAGGGCCACCTGGACAAGGCCGGTGCCTTTAGGTGCTGGCCTTTTTTACGAAAGGGAGTGACCATAAGAAGTTATGGATGCCAGTCAGGACAATAAAATGAATAATGGAACGGCAAGTGGGGAAATGGAAGAAAGGCTGACCAGCCCGGGAGAAGCGCCTGCCGGAGAGGCAGGGGAAGGAACAGGGCAGGAAACTAGCAGCCCGGCCGGGGCTGGAGCAGAGCCGGTCGAGGAAAGTAACGAAACGGTCGGAGAAGCCAGCCAGGAAGTATTAAACCGCCTTCAGGGGGAGCTGGCCGCTAAAACGGAGGCTTTAGCGGAGCTGCAGCAACGCTATTTGCGCCTGCAGGCCGATTTTGACAACTACCGCAAGCGTACCCGCCGCGAGTACGAGGAACTGACCAGGCTGGCCAATGCCCGGCTCATTGAGAGCCTCTTGCCCATCCTGGATAACCTGGAACTGGCCCTGGCAGCAGCTGCGGGGGCAGAAAAGCAGGCCCTGGAGACGGGGGTAGAAATGACTCTGCGGCAATTACAGGAAATCTTGGCCCGGGAAGGGTTAATGCCCGTAGCTGCTTTGGGTCAGCCCTTTAACCCTGAGCTCCATGAAGCAGTGGCGCGGGAAGAAACACCGGAGCCGGATAAAATAAACCTGGTGGTGGAAGAATTGCGCCGGGGTTATACTTTACATGGCAAGCTCCTGCGGCCGGCCATGGTCAAAGTGGCGGTAGCGGCCGGTGCCACCGAACAGGAAAACAAACAAGACCCTCATGCCGCTAACTCGGCACCAGCAGAAGAATGAAAATAAGTGGCTGGCATTTGTTTGGAGCGAGCAAAAACAATGCCAGCCTTGAGCGAAGTTATTTTCAGGGTAGAAGCTGGAGAACAGGAGGTAGATCACAATGGGTAAAGTAATCGGTATCGATCTGGGTACAACTAACTCCTGCGTAGCCGTCATGGAAGGCGGGGAAGCAGTAGTCATCCCCAATGCGGAAGGCGGCCGTACCACACCTTCCGTTGTAGCTTTTACCAAAGACGGGGAGCGGGTTGTCGGCCAGGTGGCCAAACGCCAGGCCATCACCAATCCCGACCGGACCGTCATGTCCATTAAACGCCATATGGGCACCAATTATAAAGTAAAAATCGATGATAAGGAATACACGCCGCAGGAAATATCGGCCATGATCCTGCAAAAGCTGAAGGCCGACGCAGAGGCCTACCTGGGCGAAAAGGTGACCCAGGCGGTCATAACGGTACCGGCCTACTTTACTGACAGCCAGCGCCAGGCTACTAAAGACGCCGGCCGCATTGCCGGCCTGGAGGTTTTAAGGATTATCAACGAGCCTACGGCCGCGTCCCTGGCCTACGGCCTGGACAAAGAAGAAGACCAGACCATCCTTGTTTATGACCTGGGCGGCGGCACTTTTGACGTTTCCATCCTGGAACTGGGGGATGGCGTCTTTGAAGTCAAAGCTACCAGCGGTAATAACCGCCTGGGCGGTGATGACTTTGACCAGCGGATTATGGACTATCTGGTAGACATCTGCCGCCGGGAGCACGGGGTGGACCTGAGGCAGGATAAAATGGCCATGCAGCGCCTGAAGGAAGCGGCGGAAAAAGCTAAGATCGAGCTTTCCAGCATGACCAGCACCAACATTAACCTGCCCTTCATCTCAGCGACGCCTAACGGTCCCATCCACCTGGATGTCAACTTAACCCGGGCCAAGTTTGAAGAACTGATAGCCGACCTGGTAGAAAAGACCGTCGGTCCCACCAGGCAGGCCCTGGCCGACGCCGGGCTGGAGCCCAAGGATATTGACAAGGTGTTACTGGTAGGCGGCTCCACCAGGGTGCCCCTGGTCCAGGAGACGGTGCGCAAGATCCTGGGCAAAGAGCCTCACAAGGGCATCAACCCGGATGAGTGCGTTGCCCTGGGTGCCGCCATCCAGGCCGGGGTCCTGGCCGGCGAGGTCAAGGACGTCCTGCTCCTGGATGTTACCCCGCTGTCCCTCGGCATTGAAACCCTGGGCGGCGTGTTCACGAAGATAATTGAACGCAACACCACTATCCCGACGTCCAAGAGCCAGATCTTTTCCACCGCCGCCGACAACCAGACCACGGTGGAAATTCACGTCCTCCAGGGCGAGCGGGCCATGGCCGCCGACAATAAAACCCTGGGCCGCTTCCAGCTGACGGGTATCCCACCGGCGCCCCGGGGCGTGCCCCAGATCGAAGTCAAATTTGATATCGACGCCAACGGCATCGTCCACGTCTCGGCCAAAGACCTGGCCACCGGCAAACAGCAGGCCATAACCATTACTTCATCCAGCGGCCTCACGGAAGAAGAGATCCAGCGTATGGTAAAGGACGCCGAAGCATATGCCGAGAGCGACCGCAAGCGCAAGGAGGAAATTGAAACCAGGAACCAGGCGGACTCCCTCATCTACCAGGCCGACCGCACCTTGAAGGAATTTAAAGACAAAGCCGACAAGGCCGATGTGGACCGCATCGAACAGGCCAAGAAAGAACTCCAGGACGTCATGGACAGCAAGAATACGGCTAAGATCAAAGAAAAGATGGAAGCCCTTTCCCAGGCCCTCTATACCCTGACTACGAAGGTGTACCAGCAGGCCGGTGCCCAGGCCGGCGGGGCCCAAGGTGGCAGCGGTTCTACCGGCGAGGCCAAACAGGACGGCAATGTCTACGATGCCGACTACAAAATCGTCGATGACGACAAGAAATAAAAGCCGGTGACCAGCCATGGCCAAGCGCGATTATTATGAGATCCTGGGGGTTTCCCGGGATGCCTCCGAGGCGGAAATCAAGAAGGCTTACCGCCAGCTGGCGCGCAAGTACCACCCGGATATGAACCCGGGGAATAAAGAGGCCGAAGAAAAGTTCAAAGAAGTCCAGGAAGCCTACGAAGTCTTGAGCGATCCGGAGAAGAGGGCCCGCTACGACCAGTTCGGCCATGCCGGTATGGAGACGGGCGGGCCCGGCTTCGGCGGTTTTGATTTCGGCGGCGCTGGTGCCGATTTCGGCACCTTTGGCGACATCTTTGACATGTTCTTTGGCGGCGGTTTTGGCCGCACGGCCAGGCGTCAAGGTCCCCAGCGGGGCGATGACCTGCGCCTGGATATAGAAATTTCCTTTGAAGAAGCCGCCTTTGGCGGGGAAAAGGAAATCGGCGTACCGCGCCAGGAAAAGTGCCCGGCCTGTGACGGCAGCGGCGCGGCGCCCGGTACCAGGCCCAGGACCTGCCCCACCTGCCACGGCAGCGGGCAGATCCGCATCTCCCAGAGCACGCCCCTGGGCCACTTCCAGACGATACGCACCTGCCATCACTGCCACGGCCAGGGGACCATTATTGAAACGCCCTGTCCCACCTGCCGCGGCCGGGGTGTAGTCCAGCGCACCCGTAAGATAAAGATCAAAATTCCCGCGGGGGTGGACACTGGTGCCCGTCTGCGTATGGCCGGCGAAGGCGAGAGCGGTATCCGCGGCGGGCCGCCGGGCGACCTCTATGTCTATATTAATGTCCGGCCCCATCCCTTTTTCCGGCGGGAAGGATATGACGTCCTCTGCGAGGTACCGGTAACCATGGTCCAGGCGGCCCTGGGGGACAGGATCTTGGTGCCCACCCTGGACGGTAAAGTAGAACTGAATATTCCCGCCGGCACCCAGAGCGGGGCCACCTTCAGGCTGAAGGGCAAGGGCATCCCCCGCTTGAACGGCGCCGGCCGGGGCGATCAGCATGTCCGGATTCATGTCGAGACGCCTACCAACCTTAATGAAAAACAGAAGGAACTGTTGCGGGAGTTTGCCCGCCTGTATGGCTGGGAGCCCAAAGGCACCAGGGAACAGGATAAAGGTTTCTTTAAGAAAGTAAGAGACGCCTTTATGGGCTAAAGCCCTGTCCCTGGTGGCTGGTAAGGTTATGTTCAGCTACCCTGTGGGAGGGTGAGCCGATATGGCCCACCATTTTTTTCTGCCCGGGCCTGTTGTTCCCGGCGAACCGGCCGTCCTGGAAGGGGAAAACGCCCATCACGCCCTCCGCGTCCTGCGCCTGCGGGTGGGAGAGACCATCTCCCTGGCCGACAGCCAGGGTCAGGGGTACCTGGCGGAAATCATCGCCATCCACAAAGACCGGGTGGTCGCTGCCGTCAAAGCCCCCCTGGAGAGCTCCGAGCCGCGGGTAAAAGTCACCCTCTACCAGGGCTGGCCCAAGGGCGATAAAATGGATTTTATCATCGAAAAATGTACAGAATTAGGGGTAGCCAGGATTGTCGTCCTCAATACGGAACGTTCCATCCCCCGGCCGGACCAGGTGGCCTGTGCCCGGCGGCGGGAACGCTGGCAGCAGAAGGCCCGGGCAGCAGCCAGCCAGAGCCGCCGGCACCTGATCCCCGCGGTGGACGGCCCCCTGGAGCTACAGGCAGCCCTGGCAGGGCTTAAACCCGGCACCTTGTTGCTGGTCCCCTGGGAAGAAGAACGCTCCTGTGACCTCAAGTCCATACTCACCGCAGTCCCGGAAGAACAGGAACTGGCCTTGCTTATTGGCCCCGAAGGGGGCTTGAGCCGGGCGGAAGTCGAACTGGCCCGTAAATTTGGTGGTTTACCCGTAACCCTCGGCCCCCGCATCTTGAGGACGGAAACGGCCGGCCTGGTCTGCCTGGCTGCCATCATGTATGCCCTTGGGGAACTGTCATAAACCCCGCTATTGAGGCAAGCAAGACAAGATACCTGTGCCGCTGGCGCGGCACCAGCAGATGGCTGAAAACAACAAGCTGGCATTTGTCGGGAGCGAGCGAGCTTCTACCGAGTGGTGAAGCGGCCCAGGCGAAGCTGAGGGATGGATGATAAGCGGGGCCGAGGACAGCGAGGCCTTCGGCCGGATTCTAAAGGCAAGGATGCCCAATAGGTCGGGAACCCCGCCTTAAGCCCTGGCTGACCCAGCACTCAACTCGCAACGGTTTTGTTCGCGAAGAGACACCTATTACAAACGAGTTGAGTGCTGGGCGCTCCACAAGGGCCATGGAGCGAGCGAGACAATGCCAGCCTGCGATAAAATTATTTTCAGGGTAGATCAGAGGTGAAACTCGTGCCCTCATCCCGAGTGGCCCTGGTGAGCCTGGGCTGCAAAGTCAACCAGAACGAACTGGAAGCCATGAAGCACCTCTTCCGGGAGGCCGGCTACGAGATCGTACCCTTCCCGGAAAAGGCCGACGTCTACGTCGTTCACACCTGCACGGTCACCCACATCAGCGACCGCAAGTCGCGGCAGCTTATCCGCCGCGCCCTCCGGGCCAACCCGGAAGCAGTAGTGGCCGTTACCGGCTGCTATGCCCAGGTAGCTCCGGGGGAGGTGCTGGCTATCCCCGGCGTCGATGTAATAGTCGGTACCCGGGATCGGCACCGGCTGGTAGAATTAGTAGAAAAAGCACGCGAAGAAGGTGCTCCGATTAACGCCGTCCGCGCCCATGAGCCCGGCGAAGCCTTTGAGGAATTGCCTCTGGTAGAGGTGAGCAGGGCGCGGGCTTTCCTGAAGATTCAGGAAGGTTGCGAGGAATTCTGTACATACTGCATTGTCCCTTATGCCCGCGGGCCCTTACGCAGCCGGGCACCAGAAGCGATTCTGGCCGAGGTGGAGCGCCTGGTAGCTGAGGGTTACCTGGAAATAGTCCTCACCGGCGTCCACACCGGCGCCTATGGCCGCGACCTTCCCGGAGGGATAGACCTGGCCAGCCTTCTGAAAAAAATCGTCCAGATCCCCGGGCTGCAACGCCTTCGCATCAGCTCCATTGATCCCCTGGATTTTACCCCCGAATTGAAGGCCGTGCTGACAGGGGAAGAGGTCATCTGTCCCCATTACCATATCCCCCTCCAGAGTGGGGATGATACCATCCTGCAAAGAATGGGACGCCGTTACAGCAGCCGTTACTACCTGGAGTTAATCGCTTCCCTGCGCTCCAGGCGGCCCCGGGCGGCCTTTACCAGCGACGTCATGGTCGGCTTTCCAGGGGAAACAGAAGAGCAGTTTCAAAATACCATGGCGTTAGTCAAGGAGGCAGCCCTGGCTGCGATCCATGTTTTTCCTTATTCCCCGCGCCGGGGTACGCCGGCGGCGGCCATGCCTGATCAAGTAGCCCCTGAGGTAAAAAAGGAGCGGGAACGGCGGCTCCTGCAGCTGGGGCGCCGCCTGGCCCGCCAGTATGCCCGGGAGTTTTTAAACGAAACCATGGCGGTCCTGGTGGAAAGACCTTTGCCCGGTCAACCGGGGGTTTATGAAGGCCATACCGACAATTACCTGAACGTAGCCTTTCCGGCGGAAAGGGATTTGACGGGACAACTTGTCACGGTAAGGCTTAAGGAATTACAGGGAGGTTTAATCTGGGGCAGATTAGAAAAAGATGTTAAGGAGAAGCAGGAAAATGGCCCTGGAGAGAGAAATAAAGATTTAGTACAGCATTGAGAAGGGAGTAAATCACGTGGCCGAGGAATGTATCTTTTGTAAAATAGCCGGGGGTCAGCTCCCGGCCGAGGTGGTTTACCAGGATGAGCAGGTGGTAGCCTTTAAAGACATCCGACCGGTAGCCCCGGTACATATTTTAATTATCCCCAGGAAGCATATACCCGATCTCACGGCCATTACCCCGGAAGATAAAGAACTGCTCGGCCACATCCACCTGGTGGCGGTGCAAATTGCCCGCGAGCTGGGCCTGGCCGAGCGCGGTTTCCGCCTGGTAAATAATTGTAAAGAAGAGGGCGGGCAGGTTATTTACCACCTCCATTTCCATCTTCTGGGAGGCCGGCAGCTGAGAATCCTGGGTTGACGCCCAAAAAAGGATAGAGTATAATTAAAATCATGCTGAGCTTTTGAGGGTAGCATCCACCGGGTGGCGGGGGGAGGGAAGCAAGGGTTGAGCGAGGTTAGAATTGGCAAAAATGAATCCATTGATGCCGCTTTAAAGCGGTTCAAGCGTATCTGTCAGAAGGCAGGTATTCTTTCAGAAGCCCGGCGCCGGGAACACTACGAAAAACCCAGCGTCAGGCGCAAAAAAAAATCCGAAGCGGCTCGCAAACGTCGCTGGCACTGATGAAACAGAGTATGTTGCCTCCCTCTGGCGAATAATTTTCCCGGTGGCCAGCTTTCCTGGAAATACAGGCCCGGTCCGGCAGGACCGGGCTTTTTTACGGTCTTTTTTGCCCTGCCTTTGCATAAAGTATTGGCAGGAGGGGACAGGATGGGGAAAAATCGTTCCCGGCGCAATGTAATGGACAGAGCACGGCGGCTGGAAAAGGCTGTTACCGAATATTTAGAGTTACCGGCAGACGCCGTCCTGGATCTGCCGCGCCTGACCCTGGTAGGCAACAGCCGGCTGGTAGTGGAAAACCATCGGGGCATCAGCGAGTACCAGCCGGACCTGGTACGCCTGAGACTCAGTACCGGCGAGCTGGAGATCAAGGGGACAGGCATAATCCTGCGGGAAATCAAGCCGGATGCCATCGCCCTGGAAGGTACCATCCAGTCCCTAAGATTTTTGTAATTATTTCCACAGGGGAGGAAGAAACCGGTGGCCTGGCGCAGCTGGCTGACTTACGTGGAGGGCTATCTGGTACTTACCATCAGCGGTGACGACCCGGAAGGCTTTCTCAATCTGGCCCTGGCCAGGAACATCAGCTTCTGGGATATTACCATTAACAGGAACGGCAGTATCCAGGCTAAAATGAAGGCCGGCGAATACCGCGCCCTGCGCTCCCTGGCCCGGCAGAGCCACTGCCGGGTCCGTATTGTGGACAAGCGGGGCTGGCCCTTTTTCAGCCGCCGCCTGCGGGGGCGGCAGGTGCTGCTCCTGGGTAGTATTTTCTTTTTACTGGCTATCTACCTCCTGTCCACCTTTATCTGGGTGGTGGAAGTCAGGCCGGAAAGCGGGCCGCTACGCCGGGTAACGCCGGCCCAGGTCCTGGCCGCGGCTAGGGCGGAAGGCTTAAAGCCCGGTGCCAGGAAAAGCGCTCTCGATATCCGCGTCCTGGAGCACGCCCTGGAGCGCCGTCTGCCTCAGGTAGCCTGGGTAGGTATCCGCTTCCAGGGTACCAGGGCCGAGATCACCGTGGTAGAAAAGGCAGCCCCTCCCGGGGAGGAAGCCTCTGACCGGCCGGCCAGTATTATTGCCGCCAAAGACGGGGTAATAAAGGATATCTTGGTCATCAACGGCGAGGGCAGGGTAAAGGCCGGTGATACGGTCCGACAGGGAGAAATACTGATTTCAGGCCTCATTTTACCCCCCCCGCCGGAAAAAAAGCCGGGCGAGGCAGCTTCTCCTGAGCAGCCCCTCTCCCCACCTCGGCTGGTTCGGGCGCGGGGTATTGTGCGCGCCCGGGTCTGGTATGAAGGGGAAAAAGAGATCAGTCGCCGGCAGGTCCAGGAAGTGCCAACCGGCCGGCAGCAAACGACGATAATGGTGCAGGTTCCCGGCCACCGCTATATCTTGAAAGGACCGGAACGGCCTTCCTATACCAATTACCGCAAGGAAAATAAAGTTATGGCTTTGCCATCCTGGAGGAATTTTACCCTGCCCGTCGAACTCATTATTACGACCTATTATGAAGTCCAGGTCCGGTACCGGCAGCTTTCTTTTGAAGATGCAGTAAGGGCTGCCGGCGAACAGGCCCTGGCGGAACTCAAGGAAAAATTACCACCGGGAGCCGGCATTACGGGTCAGAAGATAGTTCCCTTAAGCAAACCCGAAGATGAGGTAGTGCGTGTCCGGGCCTGGGTGGAAACGGAAGAGGACATCGGGCAAGTTGTTCCCCTTAGCGGCAATGGTTAAGAGGCCGAAACAAGGCGGCGGCATTTACCCTGGCTGCTGTATATGCTAAAATAAAATGATTAAGATTATACAAGGAGCTGATGGATAAAACCTTGACCAACAATTACGAAACCCGGCTGACAGTTGGCAGCAACGGCGAGGCTGTCAATCTTTTCGGTCATCAGGATGAAAACCTGAAATTTATTGAGAGCCATACTTCAGCCCGGATCGTAGCGCGCGGGAATGAACTGACTTTAAGCGGGACGCGCCAGGAAGTCGAGGAACTGGAAAGACTTTTCCGACAGTTGATTAAACTGGCCCATTCCGGCATGACCATTAATACAGCAATCATTAACTACACGTGGAACCTGGTCCGGCACCAGAATGACATGGCGGGCCAGACCGACCTGGCCCAGGCCCTGGGGGAAGTACTTTACGTTACTCCCCGGGGTAAACAGATTCGCCCCAAAACCCTGGGGCAGCTACGCTATGTCCAGGCTATGCGCCGTTATGATATTGTCTTTGGCATTGGCCCGGCCGGGACAGGGAAAACCTACCTGGCCGTAGTTATGGCCGTCAATGCCCTCCGGTCCCGCAGTGTGGAACGGATAATACTCGCCCGGCCGGCAGTTGAGGCCGGGGAAAAGCTGGGCTTCCTGCCCGGCGACCTGCAGGAAAAGGTTAACCCCTATCTACGGCCCCTTTATGACGGCCTTTATGATATTTTAGGTATGGAAACGGCACAAAAGTATATGGAAAAAAATATTATAGAAGTAGCGCCTCTGGCCTATATGCGGGGGCGTACCCTGGATGACGCCTTCATTATCCTGGATGAAGCCCAAAACACTACTTCCGAACAGATGAAGATGTTCCTCACCCGTATAGGCTTTGGCTCCCGGGCCGTCATTACCGGCGACGTTACCCAGGTGGACCTGCCCCGGGATACGACTTCCGGCCTGGTAGAAGCCCAGCAAATCTTAAGGGGTATTGAGGGCATTGCCATCGAGTATCTAACCGAGGCTGACGTTGTCCGCCATCCCCTCGTCCAGGAGATCATCAAGGCCTATGAGAGGAGTGACCGGATGTGCCATGGCAGCGGCTAAAAGGGTTAATGCACCCGCTGCTGGCCCGGCTTGGTCCTAAATTTTTGCGAACCAGGGTCATCTGTGGAATGGCCCTGTTTGCCGTTGCCGTAACCATTATGGCCCTGGATTACCTGCCGCAAAAGCTGGATTTAAAGGTGGGGCAGCCCAGCCCCCAGGATTTCAAGGCGCCCCAGGGCATTGTTTACGAAAGTGAGGTTTTAACCCAAAAGGCCAGGGAAGAAGCGGCCCGGCAGGTAACTCCCGTTTACCGGGTGGACAGCTCGGTAGTAACTACTTTAACAGATCAGGTAGATAATATTTTCCAGGCGATAAGGGAGATTAATAATAGTACAGGTAACAGCAGCGAACGGGTGGCACGTTTAAAGGACCGGTTAAGCCAGTTAAAATTAACTGCTCCCACCCTCCAGGCCCTGGCGGCAGCCGATGCCACTACCCTCAATAACCTGGCCGGCATGACCAAGAATATTGTCAGCCAGGTAATGAATGAGGCCGTACCCCAGGATGCCGTGAGTACCGCCAGGGACAAGATGCTGGCAGCCGTTGAGACGGCGGGAATAGAGGCCAGGTATAAACCTGCAGTGGTAGCCATTATCCAGAACCTGGAATTAAAGCCCAATCTCATCTATGACGTTGCCGCCACCATGCAAAAGCGGGAGAAAGCTGCCGCCGAGGTGAGCCCGGTCCAGGTAACCATCCGCCAGAATGAAAAAATCGTCAGCGACGGGGAACTGGTAACGGCGGAAGATATCGAAGCCCTGCAAAAACTGGGCCTCCTGCGCTCCGGGGCTTCCTGGGGAGCGCTATTTGGCCTTATCTTTTTCCAGGCCCTTCTGGTAGCCCTGCTGCTCCTGTATTTACGCTTTTTTAAACCGGATATTTATAACAGCAACCAACTGTTACTGTTGCTGGGTCTATTATGGTTGATTTTCCTTATTTTTTCCCGGGTTGTGGCCGCCATCAGCCTGGGTGGCCGGGCAGAATTTACCCGCCTGGTAGGATATCTCATGCCGGTAGCCGCCGGTTCCATGCTGGTAGCCATCCTCATGGATGCCCAGGTGGCTGTAATTTTTACCGTCTTCCTGGCCCTGGAGGCCGGGATCATCGGCGGTAATCTCTACCAGTTTACGGCCATGGGTGCCGTCAGCGGCCTGGTGGGTATTTACTGTGTCACCCATTTAAGTCAACGTTCGGATCTCGCCCGGTCCAGCCTCTTTTTAATGCTGGCCAACCTGTTAAGTGTTATCGCGCTGGGACTGATGCTCAAGTCCACTCTGTCCCAGCTGAGCGTCGCCGCGGTCCTGGCCCTGGCCAACGGACTGCTTTCCACGGTCTTAACCATCGGCTTTTTGCCCTTTCTGGAGAACAGTTTCGGTATAACCACGGCGGTAAAGCTCCTGGAGCTTTCCAATCCCAATCACCCTTTGTTAAAGCGCCTGCTTCTGGAAGCTCCGGGCACCTACCACCACAGCATCCTGGTGGGGAACCTGGCCGAGGCGGCGGCCGATGCCGTGGGGGCCGATTCCCTCCTGGCCCGGGTAGGAGCCTATTACCATGATATCGGGAAGCTAAAGCGGCCCTACTTTTTCATTGAAAACCAGGTGACGGCCGAAAACCCCCATGACCGGCTGGCCCCGACTTTAAGTACCCTCATCATTTCCTGCCATGTCAAAGACGGCCTGGAAATGGCGCGGGAATATCGCCTGCCCCAGGTAATCCAGGATATTATTGCCCAGCACCACGGGGCTACTTTGATGACCTATTTCTACCACAAAGCCCGGGAAAACAGTCGGGGCGACAGTGTAAATGAAAACGACTTTCGCTATGAAGGGCCGATCCCCCGGAGCAAAGAAGCTGCCATAGTCATGCTGGCCGACAGCGTCGAAGCCGGCATCCGTTCCCTGCCCAGGCCCACACCCGGCCGCATGGAGGGTTTTGTGCGCAAGATTATCCGGGAAAAGCTGGATGACGGCCAGCTGGAAGCCAGCGATTTAACGTTTAGGGAACTGGCTGTTATCGCTGAGGCCTTTATGCGCGTCTTAAACGGCATCTTTCACACCCGGGTGGAGTACCCGGAAGTTGTCCTCAAGGAAATGGAAAGGAGAAAAAACCGTAATGGAGTGCTCCATAAACAATCAGCAGGATGATTACCCTCTGGGGGAGGAACTGATATCCTTACTGGAAAAGGTCCTCCAGGAGGCCGCTGCTGTGGAGGGAGTGGACCCGGGAGCCGAAGTGGGCCTGACCCTGGTCGATGACGCTGCCATCCGGGACCTCAACCGGACCTACCGGGGTATTGATGCCCCTACCGACGTCCTTTCCTTTGCTTTAGAAGAAACAAGTCCCGGGGAACCTGCTCATTTTGACCCGCGGGTGGACAGGCTCCTGGGGGATATCGTTGTTTCGGTACCCACGGCCGCCCGCCAGGCGCAAAACTACGGCCACTCCCTGGCCAGGGAACTGGCTTTTCTTACCGTCCACGGTTTCCTGCACCTCCTCGGCTATGACCACGGCACGGAAGATGCAGCCGCCAGGATGGAGGCGCGCCAGGAAGATATACTTGCCCGGGTGGGGCTGAAGCGGTAATGCCGGCCAAATTCCGGGCCGCTCTGGCCGGGGTTGTCTACTGCCTGCGGACGCAGATCAATATGGTCATTCACCTGGCAGCAATGATGGCCGTCATAGGGGCCGGCTGGTATTTCCACGTGCGGCCATGGGAATGGGTAGCGCTGGCCATAGCCATCACCATGGTCCTGGCTGCTGAAGCCTTCAATACAGCTCTAGAAGTAACCGTAAACCTTTATACGAGTAAATACCATCCCCTGGCGCGCATCGCCAAAGACGTCGCCGCCGGGGCCGTTTTAATTACTGCCCTGGGGGCGGTAGCCGTGGCGTACATCATTTTTGGCCCGCGCCTGGGTTTTTAGGCGGCTTACCCGGGCGCAGCATATTTTAAAAAGCCTGGTGGTGGATGGTGCGGTAGAGGATTCCGGCCGGCGGGGTACCATCAAGTAGATTCCAGGCAGCCAGGAGTTCCTTTAACCCCCTGCTGAGGGGATAAGCAGTTACTTCATGCAGGGGTATCCAGCCGGCGGCAGCAGCATCGGTGGCCGGGCATAAGCTCCCACCCCGGTATTCCGCCCAGAAATCAATCAGGACGTAATGGTACTTAATCCGGCCGTTGTCATCGGTATGGATGCTGTCCAGGACGGCGATGGGCGGTCCGGCAGCCACCTTGATGCCACACTCTTCGAAAACTTCACGTTCCACAGCCTCCCGGGCCGTTTCCCCTGTTTCCTGGGCGCCGCCGGGCAGGCTCCATAAACCTGCCGCCGGCGGCGTCCCCCGGCGGACCAGCAGGATGTTCCCTTCCTTGATGACCACCGCCCCTACCCCTACAATTGGGTGGAGGGGATAACTCCGTTCCATAGGCATGGCAAAACACCCCCGCCAATATTATATCCCAGGGGTAGAGGACGGGGCCAGGGGGCGTTAAAATTGACCGCCTGCTTAACTGAATGGTAAAATTAGATCGGGGAGGTACCTGCGGTGGCCTGTAATCCCGAAGATCTAATCGCAGCGGCGGCCGGAGCGAAAGAGAAAGCTTACGCGCCTTACTCTCGCTTTAAGGTGGGCGCGGCCCTGCTTACGGCCGGGGATAGGGTCTATACCGGCTGCAATATTGAAAATGCCTCCTACAGTTTGACCATCTGCGCCGAGCGGGTGGCCCTGTTTCAGGCCGTGGCTGCCGGCGAACGGGAGTTTGTCGCCCTGGCCGTAGTCGGCGGGGAACTCACAGCCTGTTTTCCCTGCGGCGCCTGCCGCCAGGTGCTGGCCGAATTTGCTCCCGGGCTGGAAATCATCACCGGCCAGCCCGGTGGACCCGTTCATCGCCGCTTTTTAAAGGAACTGTTACCGGATACCTTTACCTTGAAATGAGGTGCCTGTTCCTTGGCCGAGGAGTATGTTTCCGGATTTGCCGGGCTTATAGGCCGGCCCAATGCCGGTAAATCGACCCTTTTAAACCAGCTGGTGGGCCGGAAAATTGCTATCATGTCCGATAAGCCCCAGACGACGCGCAATAAGATTTTAGGGGTGCTGACGACAGATAGTTGCCAGATCGTTTTTTTAGATACCCCCGGTATCCATAAGCCCCAGCACCAGCTGGGGGAGTATATGGTAGCTGTGGCCCGGAACACCCTGGCCGAAGTCGATGTCATCCTTTATGTGGTTGACGCTGCCGTCGCCCCGGGGGCCGGTGAGGAATATATCATTGAGCAATTAAAAGGGGTGGCTACCCCAGTAATCTTGATTCTCAATAAAATTGACCTGGTGGATGCCGCCACCCTGCAGCAGCGGGAGGACTTTTTCCGGGCCCGCCTGGATTTTAAAGCTGTCCAGGCAGTGTCGGCCCTGGCAGGTACCAATGTGGCCGCCCTGCCCGATTTAATCAGCCATTTCCTGCCACCGGGACCCCAGTATTACCCCCCGGAAATGGTCACCGACCAGCCGGAGAAATTTGTCATGGCCGAGCTCATCCGGGAACAGGTCCTCCGGGTGACCCGGGAAGAAGTTCCCCATGCGGTGGCCGTGGTGGTGGAGGAAATAGCCGAGCGCCCCAATGACTACCTCTACGTCGACGCCGTGATTTACGTGGAAAGGGATTCCCAAAAAGGTATTATCATCGGCCAGGGAGGGCAGCGGCTGAAAGAGATTGGCACCGGGGCCCGCCTGGAAATGGAAGCCCTTTTGGGCAGCAAAATTTTTTTAAATTTAAGGGTGCGGGTAAAGAAAAACTGGCGCCAGCAGGAACTGGCTCTAAGGCAGCTGGGATATGACCGCCGGCTCATCCAGTAGAAACCTGGTATAAGACCCGGCATTCAGGCTAGCCTAATAAGTGCCTGACCAGTAGGAGAAACCCGGAAAGGATGACACTTATGACATTAAACGAAGCATGGTGGCACCTGTTTACCCTGACGGGCAGTATCGAGGCCTATCTCCTTTACCGTGGCATCCTGGAACCGGTTGAATCCTCCCCGCCGGCAGCCCGCAGCAAGGTTAGAGTTAGCTTCCGGCCGGGCAAGGGGCCGGCTGCGGGGCCGGGGATTAAAATTTAGGCGGGAGGGAAATTTTTTCCGGAGGCATAGAAATGGCGGGTTATTTCCGGGCCGAAGGTATAGTCCTGAAAAGCAGGGACTATCAGGAAACGGACCAGCTGCTGACCATTCTGACCCCCAACCACGGCAAGATAGACGCCATCGTCAAAGGAGTGCGTAAACCCAAAAGCAGCTTGCGCAGCGGTACCCAGCAGCTCTGCCGGTCCCGCTTTTTATTTTACGCGGGCAAAAGCCTGGCCACCGTCACCCAGTGTGAGGTGCAATCGATCTTCGCCCCTTTACGCCAGGACTTGCGACGCCTGGCCTATGCCTGCTACCTGGTAGAGATAGCCGACAGCGTCGTCATGCCCGGCCAGGTGAATCCCGCTATGTACAACCTTTTGAAGCAGGGGCTGGAGCAGCTGGCCGTGGCGCCGCCGGCTCTGGTGGCCCGCGCCTTTGAAGCCCGGACGTTAAAAATCCTGGGCCTGGAGCCGCGCCTGGACCGCTGCGCCTCATGCGGGGGGGCTTTAAGGAGTGTCGAGCGGGTAACCGTAGCCCCGGCGGCCGGCGGCACCATTTGCCCGCAATGCCGCGGGCGGGAGGGCCCGGAGTACCAGGTAAGGCCGGGTAGTATAAAGATCTGGCAACAGTTAAATCATATGAACTGGCGGCATCTCCGGCGACTACGGATTAGCCCTTACCTGGCCAGGGATCTGGAGGAAATTATGCCCGCCTTTTTGGAATACTATTTAGACAGGAAACTTAAATCCCGTGCTTTGATTAATGAAATAGGGGGGCAATGAAGATGACGGAACTGGAAAAGATCGACCAGCTGCGCGAGCGCTTAGGGATTAGTTACCGTGAAGCAAGGGAGGCCCTGGAGCGGGCCGGCGGTGATGTCCTGGAGGCCCTCATCCAGTATGAAGAAAGCGCCAAGGAAGGCTTCCAGAAGGAACTGGCCGGCTGGAGCGAGAAACTCATGGAGCGCATTCGCAGCATCCTGCGCCATGGCAATGTGACGCGGATTAAAGTAAAAAAGGATGGCAAAACCGTGGCTGAAATACCGGCAACCGTCGGGGCCCTGGGGATCATGGGTATCCTGGCCAGCAGCGAGCTGGCCATTCTGGCCGGCTTAAGTACGGTGGCGGCCCTCTTTAACCGCTATACCCTGGAAGTAGAGCGGCCCGACGGCAGGGTGGAAGAACATACCCTGGATGTGGAGAACCAAGTTGACAAGTAGAGGAGGTTTTTGCTAAATTATTGTTATGTGAGGCTGGCCAGGGGCCGGCCGCTATGTTGCCACGAAAAGTTAGCTCCCGTCCCTGGCAGGGCGGGGCTTCTTTTATTAAGAGGGGAGTAATTGCACTTGAATTTCCAGGAACTCATCATGACCCTGCAGCAGTACTGGGCGGCCCAGGGCTGTGTTATCCAGCAGCCCTACGACCTGGAAAAAGGAGCCGGAACCATGCACCCGGCGACCTTTTTACGGGTGCTGGGACCGGAGCCCTGGCGGGTAGCCTATGTCGAACCCTCCCGCCGGCCCACCGACGGCCGCTACGGTGAAAACCCCAACCGCCTCCAGCACTACTATCAGTACCAGGTCATCTTAAAGCCTTCCCCCGACAATGTCCAGGATTTATACTTAAAGAGCCTGGAAGCCATCGGCATCAATCCCCACGAGCATGACATCCGCTTTGTCGAGGATAACTGGGAATCCCCTACCCTCGGCGCCTGGGGCCTGGGGTGGGAAGTGTGGCTGGACGGCATGGAGATCACCCAGTTCACCTACTTCCAGCAGTGCGGCGGGTTTGACTGCCGGCCGGTGAGCGCCGAGATTACTTACGGCCTGGAACGGCTGGCCATGTACATCCAGCAGGTGAACAGCGTCTATGACATTGAATGGGTAGACGGTATCACCTACGGTGACATCCACCACCAGGCAGAGGTTGACTACTCCCACTACAACTTTAATGCTGCCGATACCAGCATGCTTACCGCCCTTTTTAATGCCTACGAGGCTGAAGCCAGGCGGGTAGTAGAACAGGGCCTGGTCCAGCCGGCCTACGATTACGTCCTCAAGTGTTCCCACACCTTTAACCTCCTGGATGCCCGGGGAGCCATCAGCGTTACCGAGCGTACGGCCTATATCGGCAGGGTACGCCACCTGGCACGCCTGTGCGCCGCCGCGTATCTAGAGCAGCGGCAAAAACTGGGCTATCCCCTGCTAACCCCTTCTCCTGCAGCTGTAGTCTCCGGCCAGGACCGTAAAGACGCCTACGATGTCAAGGAGGGATAGCCCGTGGCCCGCGATCTTGTATTTGAAATAGGTACCGAAGAGATTCCCGCCCGCTTTATGCCCGGGGCATTAGAACAAATGGCGACCCTTGCCGGGCAGCTTTTAGAGGAATACCGCTTAAAATACCAGCAGGTGACAACCTACGGCACCCCCCGGCGGCTGGCCCTTTACATAAGCGGCCTGGCCGAAGAGCAGGAGGAACTGGTGCAGGAAATCAAGGGACCGCCGGTAAAGGTAGCCTTTACTGCCGACGGCCAGCCCACGAAGGCCGCCCTGGGATTTGCCAGGAACAACGGCGTAAAGGTAGAGGAACTGGTCACCCGTAAAATTAACGGCGGGGAGTATGTCTTTGCCGTCAAGAAAGAAGCCGGGCGGCCGGCCCTGGAGGTCCTGCCGGACCTGCTTCTGGCCGTAGTCGATGGTTTAAGTTTTCCCAAGCCCATGCGTTGGGGATCCCTTGATATGCGTTTCGCCCGCCCCATTCGCTGGGTCCTGGCCCTCTTCGGGGAGGAAGTCGTTCCCCTGGAGCTGGCCGGCCTCGCTTCGGGCCGCCTAACCTACGGCCACCGTTTCCTGGCCCCCGGTCCCCATGAAGTACCGGCTGCTCCCGCCTACCTCCAGGTTCTGGAGAAAAACTACGTCCTAGCCGACCAGCACCGCCGCCGGCGGCTCATCTGGGAGCAGGTTACACAACTTGCCGCCCGGGAAGGAGGCCGGGTGGAGGAAGACCCCGACTTACTGGAAGAGATCAATTACCTGCTGGAATACCCCACGGCCCTAACCGGCCGTTTTAACCCGGAATACCTGAAGCTCCCCCGGGAAGTAGTCATTACCCCCATGCGCGACCACCAGCGCTATTTTCCCGTGTGGAATGACCGGGGCGAGCTCCTTCCCCTGTTTATAACCGTCCACAATGGCACGGCCGCCCACCTGGATACCATCAGCCGCGGCAATGAAAGGGTGCTGGCCGCAAGGCTCGCCGACGCCGCTTTCTTTTACCGGGAAGACCGGAAAATTCCTCTTGCAGACAGGGTGAACAAACTGGAAGAGATTGTTTTCCAGGAGAGCCTGGGGACCATGCTGGCCAAGACCCGGCGCATCAAGCGATTGAGCCGGATGCTGGTCCAGGCCCTGGACCTGCCGGGGGAGCTGGTCCCGGTTGTCGAGCGCACGGCGGAGCTGGCCAAGGCCGACCTGGTAACCTCCATGGTTTATGAATTCCCCGAGCTCCAGGGGATTATGGGCTCCTATTACGCCGCCCACGACGGCGAGGCCCCCGAAGTCTGCCAGGGCATCCGCCAGCACTACTGGCCGCGCTTTGCCGGCGACCGCCTGCCCGATTCCCTGACGGGTATGGTCGTGGGCCTGGCCGACCGCCTGGACACCCTGGTGGGCTGCTTCGGCGCCGGGTTAATTCCTACCGGCTCCCAGGACCCCTACGCCCTGCGCCGCCAGGCCGCAGGTCTGGTAACCATGGCCGTGGAGCTCGATTTGCAATTTTCCCTGGCCGGGGTCATTGCCGCCGCCTATGAAGGCTATACGGAGGCCGGCATCCGGCTGGCCCAGGATTTAACCGCCGTCCGGGAGCAGCTGGCCGGGTTCTGCCGCCAGCGGCTGGAGCATCTCCTGGCCGAAAAGGGCATTCGTTTTGATGTCATCCAGGCCTGCCTGGCCGCCGGCAGCGACGACCTGGCCGGCGTCTTCCACCGCGCCCGGGATTTAAACGCCTTCCGGGAAGAAGAAGGTTTTGCCGCCCTGCAGACGGCCTTCACCCGCGCCTTCAACCTGGCCCGTAAGGCCGGGGAAAGGTATGTCCTGCAGCCGGATGCATTGAAAGAAAAAGTGGAAATCGATCTTTACCGGGCCCTGGAAAAGGTACGACAGCAGGCGGAACCAAAGCTTAAGGCAGGCAATTACCTGGAAGCTTTAAAGGCCATGACCCCTCTGCGGGAACCCATTGACGCCTTCTTTGACGGCGTCCTGGTCATGGCTCCGGAAAAAGAAGTTCGCAACAACCGCCTGGCCCTGCTTCAGGAGGTAGTGGACCTGGTCTTCCAGGTGGCCGACTTTTCCCGCCTGGTATCCTAGCAAAAATTTTTAGATAAGCAAGAAGGAAAATGACCGGGCATGTGGTATACATTACAAAGTATACAGGCTGGGGGCCGGGAGGAGGGGTAAAAGGTGCAGCTTTCCCCGCGGCAACAGCAGATAGTGGCCATAGTTAAACGTTCCGGGCCCATTACCAGCCAGCAGATTGCCGAGGAGTTAAACCTGACCCGCGCTGCCCTGCGTCCGGACCTGGCCGTCCTCACCATGTCCGGCATCCTGGAAGCCCGTCCGCGGGTAGGCTATTTTTTAAGTACTAAGCCTTCCCAGGCCCTGGTGGCTGAAGAGATCAAAAAGATTAAAGTGGGCGACGTCAAGGGGCTGCCGCGGGTCATCAGGGCCAATGCCTCGGTCTATGATGCCATCGTAAACATGTTTATCGAAGACGTCGGTACCCTGATGGTGGTCGACGAAGAAGGTCACCTGGAGGGGGTCATCTCCCGCAAGGATTTGCTGAAAGCCGCCATTGGCGGCGGTGACCTGCAAAAGATGCCGGTCTCGGTAGTTATGACGCGGATGCCCAACATTATCTGCACCACACCGGAAGAAACCGTCCTGACAGCAGCTCGCAAAATAATTGAACATGAGGTCGATGCCCTGCCGGTGGTCCGCCCGGTGGATGGGCAGGGGAAAAAATTAGAGGTAATAGGCCGCCTGACCAAGACGACCATTACCAGGCTGTTTGTCGAACTGGGTGAAGGCGGCCGCTAGGAAAGGAGGGTTTACCATCGGCGTTATCTACGTCATTTCCGATTCGTTAGGGGAAACGGCCGAATATGTGGCCCGGGCGGCGGCCAGCCAGTTTGACGGCGGCGAGCTAGACATCCGCCGGGTACCCTATGTGACCGACGCCGAGCACCTGGAAGAGGTCATCAACGAAGCGGCACAGGAACAGGGCGTTATTGCCTTTACCCTGGTCCTGCCAGAACTGAAAAAGCGGCTGCTGGAACTGGCGGCAGAGCGGGGTCTGACGGCCGTAGACCTGCTCGGCCCCCTGATGGATGCCATTGCCCGGGCGACGGGGGTGCAGCCGCGGCTGGAGCCGGGCCTCATCCGTCGTCTGGACGAGGATTATTTCCGCAAGATGGAGGCCATCGATTTTGCTGTTAAATATGACAACGGCAAGGATACCCGGGGCCTCTGCCATGCCGACCTGGTGCTTATCGGCGTTTCCCGGACTTCCAAGACGCCGGTGTGTATGTACCTGGCCCACAAGCGCCTGCGGGCCGCCAATCTCGCCCTGGTGCCCGAGGTGCCCCTGCCCGAAGAATTGCTTTCCCTCCCAGCGGAAAAGATAATAGGGCTGACCATAGATGCCGAAAAACTGTACCAGATTCGCCAGGAACGCTTGAAAACCTTGGGTTTGCCGGGGCAGGCCGACTACGCCACCCGGAGTCGTATTGAACAGGAACTGGCCTATGCCCGTAAAGTCATGGACCAGCTGGGCTGCCCGGTGATTGATGTTACCAATAAGGCCGTTGAAGAGACGGCCGGTAAAATACTCCAAATTTATTATCGGAGGGAAGGTTATGGCAAGTAAAAAGTATGTCTACCTGTTCAGCGAGGGTAGGGCCGACATGCGGCGCCTCCTCGGCGGTAAAGGCGCCAATCTCGCCGAGATGACCAACATCGGCCTGCCTGTGCCTCAGGGGATTACCATCACCTGCGAGGCCTGCAATGAATACAACCGCCTGGGCCAGCAGTTCCCGCCCGGTCTGGAGGAGGAAGTTGCCGCCCGCCTTAAAGACCTCGAGGCCATCAACGGCAAAAAGCTCGGCGACCCCGAGAATCCCCTGCTCGTCTCCGTCCGTTCCGGGGCGCCCGTATCCATGCCCGGCATGATGGACACCATCCTGAATCTGGGTTTAAACGACGAGTCGGTTAAGGGCCTGGCCGCCCAGACGGGTGACGAGCGCTTTGCCCTGGACTGTTACCGCCGCTTCATCCAGATGTTTGGCAATGTGGTTCTGGGAATCGAACATAACAATTTTGAAGCTGTCCTGGAAAAACATAAAGAGCGCCTGGGCGTCAAATTCGACAACGAGCTGACCCCGGAAGCGTTGCGGGGAGTTATTGCCGAGTACAAGGATGTCGTCAAGAGCCAAAGCGGCCGCGACTTCCCCCAGGACCCCCGGGAACAGCTCTACATGGCCATCCGTGCCGTCTTCAACTCCTGGAACAATCCGCGGGCCATCGTCTATCGCAAAATCAATAAGATTGCCGATGACCTGGGCACCGCCGTCAACATCCAGACCATGGTCTTCGGCAACATGGGTTCCACCAGCGGTACCGGCGTGGCCTTTACCCGCAACCCGGCCACGGGCGAGAAGGGCGTCTACGGCGAATACCTCATCAATGCCCAGGGCGAGGACGTGGTGGCCGGCATCCGCACTCCCAAACCCATCAGCACCCTGAAAGAAGAGATGCCGGAAGTTTACCGCCAGTTTGAAGATATCTGCCAGCTCCTGGAGAAACACTACCGCGACATGCAGGATATCGAATTTACCATTGAGAAAGGCAAGCTCTATATCCTCCAGACCCGCAACGGTAAGCGTACGGCGGCCGCGGCCGTTAAAATCGCCGTCGATATGGTGAACGAAGGCCTGATTACCAAAGAAGAAGCGGTCCTCCGCGTCGACGCCGATCAATTAGGCCAGCTCATGCATCGCCGCATCGACCCGAAGGCGAAACTCGAAGTGGTGGCCAAAGGCCTGCCGGCTTCTCCTGGCGCCGCCTGCGGCCAAGTGGTCTTCGACGCCGATGAAGCCGAAAAGATGGGCCTCGACGGTCAGAAGGTCATCCTGGTGCGTACCGAAACCACCCCGGACGATATCCACGGCATCGTCCAGGCCCAGGGCGTGCTCACGGCCCGGGGCGGCATGACCAGCCATGCAGCCGTGGTGGCCCGGGGCATGGGCAAACCGGCCGTCACCGGCTGCGACGCTATTAAAATTGACGTAGAAAACAAGCGCTTCTTTATCGGCGACCTGGTGGTTAAAGAAGGCGATCTCATCTCCATCGACGGTTCCACCGGTAACGTCATGCTGGGTGAGGTCCCCCTGATAGACCCGCAGCTGACCGGTGAATTTGAAACCATCCTGGAGTGGGCCGATTCTTTCCGCCGGCTCAAAGTTCGCGCCAATGCCGACACGCCGGAAGACGCCAAGAGGGCCCGGGAGTTCGGCGCCGAGGGCATTGGCCTCACCCGTACCGAGCACATGTTCATGCAGGTCGACCGGCTGCCCGTTGTCCAGGAGATGATCCTGGCTAAGACCAAAGAAGAACGAGAAGCGGCCCTGGCCAAGCTCCTGCCCATGCAGCAGGGCGACTTCTACGGCATCTTGAAGGCCATGGAGGGCCTGCCGGTGACCATCCGGCTCCTCGACCCGCCCCTGCACGAGTTCCTGCCCAATATTGAAGAGCTGCTGGTGGATGTCACCCGGCTGCAAGCGACAAACGGCGATCCCAAAGAGCTGGAAGAAAAACAGGCCCTCCTGCGCGAGGTGCGGGCGCGGCACGAATTTAACCCCATGCTGGGCCACCGCGGCTGCCGCCTGGGGATCACCTACCCGGAAATCTACGCCATGCAGGCCCGGGCCATTTTCCAGGCTGTCGCCCAGCTGGTAAAGGAAGGGATCAAGGTTCTGCCGGAAGTGGAGATCCCCCTGGTCATCCATGTCAACGAGTTAAAGCGCCTCCACGAACTGGTGGATGAAGTGGCCGCGGCTGTCAAGAAGGAGACGGGCGTTGACTTCGAGTACAAGGTCGGCACCATGATCGAAATGCCGCGCGCCTGCGCCACAGCCGATGAAATCGCCAGGGAAGCCGAGTTCTTCTCCTTCGGCACCAACGACCTCACCCAGACCACCTTCGGCTTCAGCCGTGACGACGCCGAAGGCAAGTTCCTGCACCAGTATGTGGACGAGAAGATCCTGAAAGAGGATCCCTTCATCGTCCTCGACTGCGACGGGGTGGGCAAATTCATGAAGATGGCCGTCGAACTGGGCCGCAGCACCAATCCCAAGCTGGAAGTCGGCATCTGCGGCGAGCACGGCGGCGAACCCAGCTCGGTGGAGTTCTGCCACCAGATCGGCCTGAACTACGTCAGCTGCTCACCCTTCCGGGTGCCGGTAGCGAGACTCGCCGCCGCTCAGGCCGCGTTGAAGGAAAAGAAGGACTAACTGGAACAAAAGGGAGAATAGTAGGAAAGGTAATATAGTAAAATTACAGGCTGCTGACTTTACACCGGTCGGCAGCCTTTTTTCGCACCTTAGCCTGAGCCTAAATTTTTTAAAAAAAATTTTATGAACCAGCAGGAGATGTTCGAAGTTTGGCGAATATGTTATAACAAAAGAACGATATCAAACAAAATAGCACATCATGGAGGCTTTATGATTTCCATCCAGCGCCGTAAAATCATTATCGATAAAATTAACTCAGGCATGCCCTTAAGCGTAAGCGAGCTCAGCCGGGAACTGGGCGTATCGCCAATGACCATCCGCCGGGATCTTAGCAGCCTGGAAAAAGAGGGCCTCCTCACCCGCACCCATGGAGGGGCGGTACCTGTTCGTGGCGGAAGTGCTGAAGAACCTTCATTCATAGAGAAAGTCAATAAATTTCCGGCTGAAAAGTTAGCAATTGCCCGTAAAGCTGCTGAGCTTATTGTAGATGGGGATACTATTCTACTTAATGCAGGTACTACCATTACTGCCCTAGCTCAACTACTAAAAGATCGCCATAACCTTACTGTTGTAACCAATACTGTCAATATTGCTATGGAACTGGCGCATAGTGAGGGCATCAACCTTGTGCTAACAGGTGGGAATATGCGTACTAAATCTTATGCCATGGTGGGTTCCCTCACTGAAAGAGTACTGCGTGAAATCCATGTCCAGAAGGCTTTTTTGGGTGTTAATGGCATAAGTATCGAGCATGGCCTTACAACACCCAATATGACCGAGGCCCATACAAATAGCTTAATGGTTGCTGCTGCTGACCAGGTGATAGTACTGGCCGATCATTCAAAAATTGGCCGGGTAACTTTATCACGCTTTGCACCTATTTCTGCAGTTAATACTCTAATTACCGACAGTAATGCTCCTCGTGACTTTATAGAAGAACTCACCCGACGGGGCATCCAGGTAATTGTTGCTTAAGGATGGTGCTGGCATTACGCTTGCTATGTTGAGTATAGCAAGGGGGTTTGCTTTCGTTTACACCCAGAGTAAACCTATTTTTGGCCTCCCTCAAAGTTTTAACTGGATTGGGCAGGGATATATTGGCCCTATCCCGGTTATCGTGTTGATTATGATTTTTTGTCTGGCTATAGCCCATATTGTCTTATCAAAAACCTGTTTTGGACGTTATATTTATGCCATTGGTAGCAACGAAGAAGTTGCTAAATTATGCGGTATTAATGTTGCTCGGGTGAAGTTTATTGTTTATGTAATCAGTGGCGTCCTTTCTTCCCTGGGCGGAGTTGTTCTGGCATCGCGTTTAGCAACAGGGCAACCAGCTGCTGCCAGCGGCTATGAATTAAATGCTATTGCAGCGGTTGTTCTGGGAGGTACCAGTCTTTCGGGAGGTAAAGGCGGTATTGGCAAAACCATTATCGGTATTATGACTATTGGTGTGATTAATAACGGTTTAAGCCTGCTGCGCATATCTTCCTATTGGCAATCCATTACCATGGGTTTAATCATTATGATTGCCGTAATACTGGATAAAATAAATACCCGCAAGAAGTGAGGAATGAAGATGTGGCATGCTGGTAGATAGCTGCTACGGTACCGGCCCCGTCAGTCAAGACATAGAAACGTTGAAGTAATATCCCCGGTGGTCGAAGCCAGAAACCCCCAAAGGATTTCTCAAAAAGAGCGATTTCTAGATAGACCTAAAAGTCCAAACCTGCCCTGTCTGCCCGGGCATCAAGCCGTAAAAGTACGCCGCAACCACAAAACCAATGAGCTCAAAGCCTTTGACTTCTCTAAAAGGCGAATACCGCCGGCATCGTCCGGCCATAGAACGAAAGCAAGCCTAGATGGTGCTCCATGGGGGTCCGTAAAGCCCGCTCCTTCGGTCTGGCTAAAGTCCGGCTACAAATACTCTTTGTAGCAGCTACTATTTTAACTACAAGCGTTTAATCAAAAATCTAGGAGAAGGCGGCAGGCGCCATAAAAACCAAAAATCAATGCCTAAGGTAATAACGGTTGGTGAGATCCTGCACCTGAAATTCCAGTTAATAGAGACCTGGCTCTTCTTGAGTATACCAGGAAATTGATTCTTGAGGAAAAAGACATCAAACGGCGAGCCGACAGCCTGTCGGTAGCCATATCAGTCGCGGAACGTTATTTTGATAGGGAAATTTTGCTCAATATCTTCCGGGAGGAATTTAAAATGCTGCTCAAAGAATCCAGCTTTGTCCAGGAATGGTATAATGAAGGCTTACAAAAAGGCCTTAGGGATGGCATGGAAAAAGGTTTAGCAGAAGGCCTGGAAAGAGGGCTGGAAAGAGGCCTCGAAAAAGGATTGGTAAAGGGCCTGGAAAAGGGCAGGATTGAGGCATTAAGGGATAGTATCCTTGAGGTCCTGGAAGAACGTTTTGGCGTCCTGCGATCTGGTATTGGCAAGAAGCTGGAGGAAATAGATGATTCGGCTGCACTGAAGTCATTATTCAAAATGAGCCTCAAGGTGAATTCCCTGGAGGAATTTGAAAAAATTCTTGGCCAGGTTTAGAAAAAGCGTCGGCAGGGCTCTTCCAGAATTCTGCTGCTGCTAACCGGTCAATTATCAAGTCTTCTACCCCGATTATATAAACCTCCAGGCCGTTTATTTCCACCGTCGTCAACTTATCTAAAGAACCGTCCAGGTATTCGTCGGGTATTTCCAGTGCCAGGTCCAGCTCTTCGTGATACCAGTGCCGCTCACCGGGCCGGTGTAAAAACCCATTCTTGCAAGAACAGCCCTGGCCTGCTCCCTGCCGTTGATGACCAGGTCCATGTCTTTGGTTGCATATCTACCTAAAGTGTAAAATTCCAGCGCCCGCCCGCCTACCAGAATGGTTTTTATAACTAAAGGTTTAAGGGCTGCCGTTAAAACAGCCAGTACCCCCAGGATTTAAAGGGTCCAGCATTGCCGCTAAATCTTTATCCATTCCATCTAAATTTTATGAATGCATATGGTAAATATTGTCAACCATTCTTGAACACATGCGTGAAAAAGTAACCCATAATGTGCAAATTTTAACAACTAACCGGTCTGACCGGGGCGATGAAAAGACGGATTTTGAGGATAAATTGTATTCCTTATACCCCTCCGTTCCCTTCCTGCCGCTTAAAGCAAGCCAGGCACGCTTTCAAACGGCCAGGATGACTTTTGGCGGCCAAAGCCTTTATTTTTTATGGTATACCATTTAAAATAGAGGCTCAAGAGGGTAGTATACGGATGGGGGGTAAGTGTAATGCTTGTGGCTGAAGTTCTCATAAAAATATTGGAAAGCGAAGGCGTTGAGGCCGCTTTTGGGATACCGGGTGCCAGCATTACGCCGGTGTATAAGTATTTGGCCCGGTCTGAAAAAATAAGGCATTACACGGCAAGACATGAAGAGGGTGCAGCCCATGCCGCCGACGGCTACACCAGGGCCAGCGGGAAGATCGCCTGCTGTATTGTTACCTCAGGACCCGGGGCGACCAACCTGGTTACAGGGCTGTACAACGCACAAATAGATTCCATACCCATGGTGGCGATCACCGGCCAGAATACCCGTTCCCAGCTTGGTAAAGAGGCTTTCCAGTGCGTCGATATAGTAAGTACGGTACGGCCTTATGTTAAAGGCGCCTGGTGCATTACCGAACCGGCCAGGGCGCCGGGTATCATCAGAGAGGCTTTCCGCGTCGCCAGGTCGGGTAGGCCGGGTCCTGTCCTTATCGACTTACCCCTGGATGTTCAGACAACTGATATACCATATGATCCGGAGCTGGACGCTCCCCTGCCATGGGATAAGCCTAAACCGCATCCCAGACAGATTGAAAAGGCTGTAGAGATGATTTTAGCCAGCAAATCCCCCATTATCCTTGCCGGCGGCGGGGTGATCATAGCAGGAGCTACCAGGGAGCTTTTAGAGTTAGCCGAGTACCTTTCTTTGCCAGTTGTAACTACCTATATGGGCAAGGGCAGCATGCCTCCGGACCACCCTCTTTACTGCGGCCAGGTAGGGATCCAGTGCAATACACCGTTCGGCAACAAAGCCTTCCTGGAATCTGACCTGGTTTTGGGCATCGGGTGCAGGTTTAATGACCGGCATACAGGTAACGTTGATATCTATACCCGGGGGCGAAAGTTTATCCATATCGATATAGAACCAACCCAGATAGGGCGCATCGTCAGCACCGATCTGGGCATAGTCGCAGATGCCAGGTTGGCACTGGCGGCGCTGCTGGAAGTTGCGAAAGCGAAAACCAGGAAAAGAATTCCCCGGGGCTGGGTAGCCGGGATACCGGAGC
This sequence comes from Moorella sp. E308F, assembly GCF_006538365.1. Classification (NCBI taxonomy): domain Bacteria; kingdom Bacillati; phylum Bacillota; class Clostridia; order Neomoorellales; family Neomoorellaceae; genus Neomoorella; species Moorella sp. E308F. The sequence continues at coordinate 231,290 of NZ_BJKN01000003.1, forward strand.
TCAGGGCACAAACCGAGCGCCGGCTGCAATTCGATAATGTTCCCATTAAGCCTCAGAGGGTGTTTCACGAAATAAACGAATTGTTGGGCGAAGACACGATTTTTACGGTCGGCTGCGGCGTTGTTCAGATATGGTCGGGGCAATTCCAGAAAATATGGCGGCCCAGGTACTACCTCCCCTCGGGGGGAGCGGGGACGCTGGGTTATGAAATCCCGGCGGCCGTAGGTGCCAAAATAGCGAATCCTGATGCCCGGGTTTGTGCCATCGTAGGTGACGGCGGCTTTACCTTTCAGGGCGAAGCCCTGGCCATGGCCTGCCAGTATGGTGTTCCAATTATAGTCGTAATAGTGAACAACGGCTACCTGGGCCTTATCCGCCAGAACCAGGCCCAGAATTATGGCTATGAATATGCCGTAGACCTGTGGTACGGCGACGGGAAAATAGATTTTGTCCGGGTTGCGGAAGGATACGGTGCCAGGGGAGAGAGGGTAACGCGACCGGAGGAGATAAAACCGGCGCTGGAAAGGGCAATGCACGCCGACATACCTTATGTGCTTGATATAATTGTAGAGAGAACAACACTTTGCTCCATGGGTACCAGCATTGACGCCATCCAGGAATACGAATAATAAACAGCCGGGAGGTGATCGTCCGGGAAATAATACGGGTACACCGGCCGTTATATTGTAAAAGTTACTTTGCACAGGAGGAATGTTTTTATGCCGAAGTTCGCCGCCAATTTAACGATGCTGTTTACCGAACTGCCCTTCCTGGAACGCTTTAATGCTGCCCGTAAAGCCGGGTTTAGAGCGGTGGAGTTCCTTTTCCCCTATGAATATGCCATAAACGACATCAAAAGTTTACTTATCGAAAATAACCTCCAGGCGGTACTTTTCAACCTTCCCGCCGGCGATTGGGCAGCCGGGGAGCGGGGCATTGCCGCCGACCCCGGGCGCAAGGAAGAGTTCCGCGCCGGCGTCAGGCAGGCAGTCGAGTGGGCCGACCAACTCAATGTCCCGCGTTTGAACTGCCTGGCAGGCAAAATGAACCAGGCTTTTTCCCGGGAAGAGCACTGGCAGACGCTGATAGAAAACGTCCGCTATGCAGCGCAGGCCCTGGCCGGAAACGATTTAAAGCTGATGATAGAACCCATCAATCATTATGACGTTCCAGGCTTTTTCCTTAATACCACGCGCCAGGCCCTGCAACTGATCAATGAAGTAAACATGCCCAATGTCTACCTGCAATATGACCTTTACCATGCTCAGAAGGAAGAAGGTAATTTAACGGTTACCTTGCGCGAAAACATTCAAAGGGTAGGACACATCCAGATAGCCGACAATCCCGGCAGGCATCAACCCGGTACCGGCGAAATAAATTATCCATTCTTGCTGCGAGAAATTGATAACCTGGGGTATGAAGGCTACGTATCCCTGGAATATATTCCCGAGCCGGATACTCTAAATTCTTTAGGCTGGATCACAGCTTATGGGTACAACTTGGAGTAAATTTTTGAAAAAAGGGGTAGAGAGTAATGAGCAAAATCGGGTTTATTGGTCTCGGTATAATGGGCAAGCCCATGAGCAAAAACCTCATCAGGGCAGGCTACCAGCTGGTTGTTTATGACATCGTTGAAGAGGCCGTCGCCGAGGTAGTTGCAGCCGGGGCGGAACCCGCCGGTTCTCCCCGGGAGGTAGCTGAACGCTGCGACAAATTTATTACCATGCTCCCTAATTCGCCCCAGGTAAAGGAAGTGGCCCTGGGAGACAACGGGATAATCGAAAGCGCGCGGCCGGGTTCTATCCTTATCGATATGAGCTCCATAGACCCCATGGTTACCAGGGAAATTGCCGCCAGGTTAAAGGAAAAAGGCATAAGGATGCTGGATGCACCGGTCAGCGGGGGCGAGCCGAAAGCCATAGACGGCACTTTGTCGATTATGGTGGGAGGACGGCAGGAAGATTTTGATGAATGCTATGATATTTTAAAGGCCATGGGGGCCTCGGTGGTAAGGGTCGGCGATATCGGCGCCGGTAATGTAACCAAACTGGCCAACCAGATCATTGTTGCCCTGAACATTGCCGCCATGTCCGAGGCCCTGGTCCTGGCCACCAAAGCCGGAGTGGACCCGGACCTCGTCTACCAGGCTATCCGCGGCGGGCTGGCGGGGAGTACCGTCCTGGATGCCAAAGCCCCCCTGGTAATGGCAAGAAAATTTAATCCCGGTTTCCGGATCAACCTGCACATCAAAGACCTGGCCAACGCCCTGGCTGCCGGGCACGAGGTCGGAGTACCCCTGCCCCTGACCGCGGCAGTCATGGAAATCCTCCAGGCCCTCAAGGTCGACGGCCTGGGTGATGCCGACCATGGCGCCATCATCCGCTTTTATGAGAAACTGGCCCAGGTGGAGTGTCACCCGTCCAATTCCACCATACGGCCGTCCAGGTAGAGAAAGGCAAGGTATACTTTCAGTTCCGGGTGGCGTTCTTTTAATATCCTGGCAGCCGCTTCCATATCCCGGCGCTGGCGGGCCAGCTGCTCTTCTACGGGCAGGTGGCCCAAATTGTAAGCGCCGCAGTCTTCATGGTGAATTAAATATACTTCTTTTATGTGATGGAGCCGGTAAGAATCCTCGACCAGATTTATTTTACCCTCACTGAGGAAATTGCGGCTGGCGCCGGGAAGGGACAGATAATCATACTTCCCGGTCAACCCTTTTTCCCGCAACCAATCAGCAACAGCAGCCTGAATGCGGAAATCCATGCAGGTTAAAACACAGGCCTGGCAGCCAGCCATGCTAGTATACCACCTACCCCTTCAATTATAAATCATGCTTCCAAAGCATAAAACCCCTTTGCCGTCCCCGGAACCCGGCCGGAAGATGTCCGGGTAGAGATCCGCCAGCAGGCCCTGGAAATTGAAGGCAAAGCTTCCCTGCCTGATGGCGGCCGGTACGTCTACCGCAGCTCCCACGTCCCAACTCTCACTTCTCACATTATAAAAACAGCAGCAGCTGGTCTAAAAAGGCCAGCTGCTGCTGTTTTCCTGGTCGTCCCGGACGACCAGGTAGCTGTCTCCGGCAGGAGCCCCGAAGGCGGCCGGGTAAGCTGAAGAGGTCGTCAGGGCGCGGTAGGGATTGCGGGCCGGAATGAAGCGGATATTGGGGCGGGCCCGGATGGGCTCCGGGGAAGTTAAGGAATCTAGTCCGGCCATTGCCTCTTCTTTACACTTCCTTTCAAATCAGCTGGCGCCAGCCCTGGCGGGAAAAGGTGACGTTGACCGGCGGTGCTCCTTCCCGGGGCTGGCTTTCCCTGGTGATGGTGCCGTTAAAAACGAAGGCATCCAGGCAGGGGATACTTTCAATAATGCCGCCGGTGGCCTCAAACTCCACCGAGTATTCCTGGGGTTTTAAGAGGGCGGCCGGGTTAAAGGGTTCCAGGAGCTTTAAATCAGCTTCATAATCCAGGTAGAGCTGCCACATGAGCATTTCCAGCCCTGGCGAGGGCCGGGTGACATGAAGCTTAATGTCCTCTACGGCCTCCCGCCGGGAGATCATGTGGTTGTGGGCATAGAGCCTCTCCGTAAGGTTCTTGATGATATCCTCTACGCGGTCGCGCTCATCTACCGGCATGTGCAGCTCCAGCAGCTTCCTGGCCAGAGAGCGGATCAGGGCGTAGTTGCGGTGCACGTTGCCCAGGGCCAGGGGATGAACTTTGTCCACCAGGCGGTTAAATACCACAGACAGGCTCCCTTCACTTTCCAGGCCGGCAATCTCCCGGGCCAGGGAAAAGTAGGCCATGACGTCTTCCACGCTGACCGGCAGGCGGGCGACCGGATTGGCCGGGTCCTCCGGGTTAAAGGCATTGGCCACGCTGGGGTCGATGGGTCCCAGCTCGCCCAGGGGCCCCATGAGAATCTCATCGGCCCCCAGGCAGAGGAGGGTGCCGGCGCTGGCGGCGCGGAAGGGCACCAGGACGCTAAGGTGGGGAGTAAACTCCCGCAGCAGGTTCACCAAGCGCCAGGGGGTCAGGACATCGCCGCCGCGGGTATAGAGGAAGAGATCAAGCCGGGGCCGCGGCCCCAGAGCCAGGAGGTGGCGGTAAAAAACCCGGATAACGTCGGGAGCTATGCGGGTGCCCAGGTTTTCCCGGTCGCCGGTAAAATAGCAGATAATGGCCGCCTGGCGCTCAGCTTCGATCTGTTCTAAAAGCGGCAGCCGCTCGGCCCTTCCCATGGGTATCGCCCTCCCAAGGCGGGGTCAAAGATAGTATTTCCCGCCGGGAGATGAAAAACACCATCGTTGCTCCTTAACCCGTGAGTTGTTATACTATATGTAATACAAGAAAGGAGTGGTAGGTCATGGATAGTATTTCCGGCAGGGTTTCCAAAATGACAGCTGTAAGATTACCTTTAAAGGTTATTCATAAAGGGTACTCTCTATCCATCGCCGACGTAACTAACGCTGCTCTGGCCATTTCGAGGAAGCTAGTTTTGGTTACGCGAAATACAAAACACTATCCCTTTGAACAACTCCTGATTAAGAGCTGGTAAAGGAAAAAGCTGTACCAGTCATGGAATAATGTCCCCACTACCGCATTTCTTAACTTTAGAAGCAAACTCCCCCTCACTGATCACCCTGAACCCCTGCTCCCGGAGGAGCGCCGTTGTAACACCGGGGCCGGGACGGGTAGTGCCGGTAAAGGTGCCGTCATAGATTAATTTGCTGCCGCACGAGGGGCTCTTTTCTTTTAACACCACCAGTTCCGCCCCGATTTCCCGGGCCTTTGTCAGGGTGGCTGCCGCGCCGCGGAGGAAGGCAGCCGTCACATCCCGGCCCTCTTTATCCACCACCCGAGCCCTGCCGGCCAGGACATCATACCCGTCACCGCCCCGGATTTCTGCCGGCGACCGGGGGATGGTTAAGCCTCCCAGGGCTTCCGGGCAGGCAGGCACGGCCTTGCCCCGGCGCACCAGCTCGGCGATGGCCGGGACCAGGTTGTGGCCGCCGCTGTATTTACACTTCTCGCCCGCCAGGCAGGCACTGACCAGGATCTTTTCCACGAAACATCACCCGCTGTCAATTTTAACTGTATTCTAAGGTACAAGTCAAATTGCCGGCTTACACCATAAGCAATATATGGTAAAATGATATCAATGCCTGAAGGGAGGAAGCAGTTATGATCATTACGACAACAAATACAATTGAAGGTCACCAGATTCGGGAATACTTGGGGATAGTGGCCGGCGAGGCCATTATGGGAGCCAATATCGTCCGCGATCTTTTTGCCAGCATTACCGATATTGTGGGCGGCCGCTCGGGAGCCTATGAAGAAAAGCTGGCCCAGGCCAGGGAAATCGCCTTAAGGGAAATGGCCGACAAGGCCAGACGCCTGGGCGGGGATGCCGTGGTGGGCGTCGACATCGACTATGAGGTAGTAAGGGAAGGTATGCTTATGGTTACCGCCGCCGGCACGGCCGTGAGGCTGGAGTAATCCGTGAGGCTGAAATAATCAATGAAAGAAGTTACCATCTACACCGACGGCGCCTGTTCCGGCAACCCCGGCCCCGGGGGATGGGGCGCCGTCCTGATCTACGGCGATAAACGTAAAGAGATTTCCGGGGCCGAGGCCCATACCACCAACCAGCGCATGGAGATCAGCGCGGCCATCGCCGCTTTGAAGGCTCTAAAGGAGCCCTGCCGGGTGCTCCTTTACAGCGACAGCGCCTATCTCGTCAACGCCTTTCGCCAGGGGTGGCTGGATCGCTGGCAGAGGAACGGCTGGCTGACGGCCAAAAAAGAACCGGTGGAAAACCAGGACCTGTGGCGGGAGCTGCTGCAGCTGGCGTCCCGGCACCAGGTGGAATGGTTAAAGGTGAAGGGCCACAGCGACAATGCCGAAAACAACCGCTGCGACGAACTGGCCCGGGCCGCAATTAGGCGGCTACTGAAGCAGGAAATTCCATCTTGATAGCGAATAATAATAGTCATATTAATTCTCGCCGGCGCCCCTGGCGTTGCCTGTTCACTCCGGGCAAGGCGCCTGCTGGTCTTTTACCTGTGACTGCGAGTATATGAAAGGAGGGCCTCTAATGGCCAAATGGTCCTGTTTAGCCTGCGGCTATGTCTATGACCCCCAGGAAGGGGACCCGGCCGGCGGCATTGCCCCGGGGACGGCCTTTGAAGACTTGCCGGGGGACTGGGCCTGCCCTAACTGCGGCCTGGGCAAAGAGAACTTTGAACCCCTGTAGCAGGTTACGGGCGGCGCTGCCAGCGCCGCTTTAAATATATCAGGACGGCTTTATTGCCGTCCGCAAACACCGGGCTCCAGTTTTGGCACCAGATTAAGCAGGAGAAGGGGCTTTGGCGGCGAACAAAATATAAACTGCCCGGGGTAGTGGAACTGAAGGAGCACACTAAGGCAAGGAATATCCAGCAAAGGGGAAATTGGTTATGTTAATTGTCGGTATTAACGGCAGCCCTAAGAAAGAAGGCAATACCGCCTTCCTGGTGCGGGAAGGGCTGGCGGCGGCCGCTGCCGCCGGGGCGGAGACGGCCCTTATCCACATTGCCGATGCCCTTGCCGACCAGAAAATCCCTTACTGCACCCAGTGCAGCAGCCCCTGCCAGGGAGCCTGTTCCCGCAATAACCGCCTGGGTGAAGCCTTCGACCTCCTGCGGCGGGCCGACGGGGTCCTCATAGGCAGCCCGGTTTACTTCGGCAGTGTCTCGGCCCAGCTCAAGGCCTTCTGGGATAAAGGCCGTATCTTACGCAAAGAAAAAGCCCTGTATAACGTCGTTGGCGCCGGGGTTACTGTGGGCGGCAGCCGCTTTGGCGGCCAGGAAACGACCCTCAAAGCCCTTTTTGACATGATGCTTATCCAGGGCATGATGATTGTCGGCGACGGCTTCTTCGAGGCCGACTGCGGCCATCAGGGCAGCTGCGGCCAGGCCCCGGCCGGGAACGACGATTTTGCCGTCGCCAGGGTCCGCCTCACGGGTAAGCGCCTGGCCGAGGTAGCTGCGGCCACCATGACCTTACGCCGTCACCGCGGTTAGGGGGTGAGGGTATGCTCCTGCGGGTAGAAGCTGAAAAGCGGGAAGAAGCTATCTTGAGTCCCCTGGCGAGTTTAAGCAGCCGTACCAGGGGCCGTCAAGTACCGGAGGAGCCCTGCCCCATTCGTACCGAATACCAGCGTGACCGCGACCGGATTATCCACTCTAAAGCCTTCCGGCGCCTGAAGCATAAAACCCAGGTTTTTATCGCCCCGGAAGGGGACCATTACCGCACCCGCCTCACCCACACCCTGGAGGTAGCCCAGATCAGCCGTACCATTGCCCGTGCCCTGCGCCTCAATGAAGACCTGGCTGAGGCCATTGCCCTGGGCCACGACCTGGGCCATACCCCTTTCGGCCACTCCGGTGAGGAAGCCCTAAACGAAGTAGTGCCGGGGGGCTTTAAACACAACCTTCAGAGCCTGAGGGTAGTAGAAGTCCTGGAAGGCGGCCGCGGTCTTAACCTCACCTGGGAAGTCCGGGACGGCATTGCCCACCATACCGGGCCGGTCAAACCCCAGACCCTGGAAGGCCAGATTATCTGTTATGCCGACCGCATCGCCTACATTAACCATGACATTGACGATGCCCTGCGGGCCGGCATCATTACCCCGGAGCAGCTTCCGGCTGATTGTTTAAAAATCCTGGGAAGCACCCACCGCCAGCGCATCGACACCATGGTGACGGATATAATCCGCTACAGCTGGGAGCACGGCCGCATTGCCATGAGCCCGGCGGTCCAGCAGGCCACGGATAAATTACGCGAATTTCTTTTTAAAAATGTCTATATCGGCTCCCCGGCCAAGGTGGAGGAAGGCAAGGCCAAAAATCTCTTAAAACAGCTCTACTTTTACTACCTGGAGCACCCGAAAGCCCTGCCCCCGCCCGTCCACGCCGGTGACGACCTGGCCCGGCGGGCCTGTGACTATATTGCCGGGATGACCGACCGTTTTGCCATCCTCCAGTATGCCCGGATCTTTGTTCCCTCCGGTTTTCCTTCCTGAAAGCAGGGAGAAAGCCGGGCGAGCCAAATAACTGGTTCTACCAAACGGCAAAGCGGCTTTCGGGGCATAAAAATGGGAAGGTGGCGGGAATCTCTTCGCTCGTCAGGCTATCCGCTCGTTGACGAAACGGCGGCAGGATTCCTTTCACCTTCCGGATAATATTATAACCGTGCCATGTGAACTATATACAGGGCAAAAAAAGGAATACCTTCACGGTACTCCTTAAAGAAGAATAGTAAAAGGGAGGTTTAGAAAAGGATGAAGGTTGCCCTTCACCATATAGTATAGCATACAAATATATAAAAGTCAGCACCCCGGTACCATGGCTGCACCGCAACAAAGATATAGCGCCAGGACACGCGCCGCTGCCGGGCACCTACTGCCGGGTTTTAAAATAGGGCTGGAAGATAGCCAGGATAACCCCCCGGTAAAGGACATAGAGGGCGCCGCCGCCAATGAGGGCGATTAAAATTAAAGCCACTGCCTTGCCCACTTTCCCACCTCCTGTTAATCTTATTTTGCGCCTGCCCTTTAGTTTATACAGGTTGGTGCGGAGTTCCGGTGCTCTTTATGTTTTCAGTTTACCGCCTGCCATCAAGCTGTATGCAGCCCGGTCAAGGTATAATCTGGTAAAGCGGGACAAATAATAGGAAAAAGCGAAAATAAGGCCCCAAAAAGAGGATATTTCATTCTAATAGCGAATTGTATTAGCACACGGGGTCCCGGGAGGTGGTGTCCATGACAGCCGCCTTCAGCCAGGAAGTGATCGATGAGGTAAAGGACAGGGTAGACATCGTCGAAATCATCGGCAGCTATGTCCGGCTAAAAAAAAGCGGCCGCAATTACGTCGGTCTTTGCCCTTTTCATAAAGAAAAGACGCCCTCCTTCACCGTCAGCCCTGATAAGCAGATGTTTTACTGTTTTGGCTGCGGTGCGGGAGGCGATGTTCTCGCTTTTTTGATGAAGCAAGATGGCCTCAGCTTTCCCGAAGCAGTAAAAACCCTGGCCGCCAGGGTGGGGATTGACCTGGCCGGCGCTGAAGAATCGCCTGCTGCCAAGCGCCAGAGGGAATGGAAGGAACGCCTGTACCAGCTGGGGGCAATAGCTGCCAGCTTTTATTATCGCCTTCTCATGCGCCACCCCGTAGGAGCCGCGGCCCGCTTATATCTCCAGCAGCGGGGGGTAAAAGGAGAAACGGCGCGACTCTTTGAATTGGGATATGCCCCGGATACGGGGACGGCCCTGGTAGATTACCTGCGGCGCCAGGGTTTTACTCCTCGTGACATTGACCAGGCGGGCCTGAGCGCCTCCCGCCCCCCCCTGGGGACGGCCGACCGCTTCCGGGGGCGGCTCATGTTTCCCATAAAAGACAGCCGCGGCCGGGTGATTGGCTTTGGCGGCCGGACTTTAAGCGGGGGGCAGCCCAAGTATTTAAATTCCCCCGAAACAGTTTTATTTCACAAGGGCCGCCACCTTTACGGGCTGCACCTGGCCCTGCCGGGTATTCGCCGGAAAGGCCAGGCCATCCTCGTCGAAGGGTATATGGATATGATCGCCGCCTGGCAGCACGGTATTGATAATGTAGTCGCCTCCCTGGGGACGGCCTTAACTCCTGAGCAGGCCCGGGAGCTAAAAAAATACGCCCGGGAAGTGATCATTGCCTACGACGCCGACAGCGCGGGGGAAGCCGCCACTTTAAGGGGCCTGGACATCCTAGCCGCTGCCGGCCTCCAGGTGCGCGTCCTGCAGCTCCCGGAAGGAAAAGACCCTGATGAATTTTTGGCCGCCCGGGGAGCAGCGGCTTTTCAGGAGCTGGTAGAGACCAGCCAGAGCCTGATGGAATTTCGCATCAATAAAGCCGTAGCCGCCCATGACCCCACCCGGCCCCTGGGCAGGAAAGCCATTATGGCCGCAGTTCTTCCCAGCCTTCAACAAGTAAAGGACGTCGTCGAGCAGGAAGCCTATGTCCGGCTGTTGAGCCGTCATACAGGGATATCCGAGGCCGCCATCCTGAAAGCCCTGAGCCAGCCGCCGGCCAGGCACGGGAGGACAGGAAAAGCCATAGAAAAAGCGGGCCGGAAAGAAGACCCCGCGCCGGGAAAACGGGCCGGGAACCCGGGAGAGCTATTTTTACTCCAGGCGTATTTAAGCAGCCCTGGGCTGGCTGCCGGCATTGACGGCGAGCTGGGGGAAGACTGGGGTGACAGCCCGGCGATCCAGAGCCTCACCGCCTTTGTCCGGGAAAAGCGCCGGGAAGCACCGGAACTGGCCGGCCCGTCCCTGGCCCGGGTTTTAACCGGCCGGGGGGTGCCGGAGTGGGATGCCCTTATTGCCCGGCTTACCCTGGCCGATGGCCTGGGGCCCGTCCAGGAGCAGGCCGTCAAGAAAGCAATCCTCCTCTACAAGCTCCAGCGCCTGCAAAAACAGGAAAGGGAAATAAGAATTGCTTTGGCCCGGGCGGAAAACAGCGGCGCCACCGGCCGGGTCCAGGAACTCCAGGAGCAAATCTTTCACCTGCAGCAAACGATAAAAGCGATAAAATCCGGAAGGGGGGAGTAGCGGTGAAAGAAGAACAGCAAAGGCAAAAAGTCAAGGAGCTGATTGAAAAGGGCAAGAGCCAGGGCGCCTTAACCTATCGCGAGATTATGGATGCCCTTGAGGGAATCGAACTCTCCCCCGAACAGATTGACGATATTTACGAGCAGCTCAACCAAATGGGGATTGAGGTCGTGCCCGAATCGGTAGAACTGGAAGCCCTGGAAAAAGAAGAGGGCGAAACCGTCGATACCGACCTCGATCTTTCGATTCCTGAAAACGTGGCCATTGACGACCCGGTGCGCATGTACCTTAAGGAGATTGGCCGGGTGCCCCTGCTGACGCCGGAAGAAGAAATCGAGCTGGCCAAGAGGATGGAGCAGGGCGACGAAGAAGCCAAACGCCGCCTGGCCGAAGCAAACTTACGCCTGGTGGTCAGCATCGCCAAACGCTATGTCGGCCGCGGTATGCTGTTTTTGGACCTTATCCAGGAAGGCAACCTGGGTTTAATCAAGGCGGTAGAGAAATTCGATTACCGTAAGGGCTACAAGTTCAGCACCTACGCCACCTGGTGGATCCGCCAGGCCATTACCCGCGCCATTGCCGACCAGGCGCGGACCATCAGGATCCCGGTGCACATGGTGGAGACCATCAACAAATTGATCCGGGTGCAGCGCCAGCTGCTTCAAGAACTGGGCCGGGACCCGACGCCCGAAGAAATCGCCAAGGAAATGGATGTCCCCGTAGAGCGGGTACGGGAGATCATGAAGATCGCCCAGGAACCGGTATCCCTGGAGACGCCGATCGGGGAAGAAGAAGACAGCCACCTGGGGGACTTCATCGAAGACGAGGATGCCCAGGCGCCGGCCGAGGCCGCTTCCTTTATGCTCCTCCGGGAGCAGCTGGAGGAAGTCCTGGATTCCCTGACACCCAGGGAAAAGCGGGTTTTACGCCTGCGTTTCGGCCTGGATGACGGGCGGGCACGCACCCTGGAAGAAGTGGGCCAGGAATTTGGCGTCACCAGGGAACGCATTCGCCAGATCGAAGCCAAGGCGCTGAGAAAGCTGCGCCATCCCAGCCGCAGCAAGAAACTGAAGGACTACCTGGAATAGCGGGAGTCGGTTCCCGATTTAGCATCTGACTGTTGACCGGGGCGGCATTTCTGGGTATAATATAATCGTTGGCTTTCCTCGGTAGCTCAATGGTAGAGCGCCCGGCTGTTAACCGGGTGGTTGCAGGTTCGAGTCCTGCCCGGGGAGCCAGAAAGGGCCCATAGCTCAACGGTAGAGCTGCCGGCTCATAACCGGTTGGTTCCTGGTTCGAATCCGGGTGGGCCCACCAAAAAAGAAAATAAGGCCAGCAGCGGAGGTCAGGAGGTGACCGTGAAGTGCTGGCCTTTTTTAATTACCGCCAAGACGCATATAGCGGCAGGGCGGCAGCCGGGAAGGCCGCCGGTATCAGGCTCCCGGCCCGCCTGCAGGCCGTAGCCGGCATGGTGCCGCCGGGCAGCCGTGTTGCCGATATCGGCACCGACCACGCCTATCTTCCCCTGTACCTGGCCGGCAGCGGCCGCTGCCCGCGGGTGATTGCCGTGGAAGCGGCGCCGGGTCCTTACCGGCGCGCCGTGGCCGCCGTGGCGGCCGCCGGCCTCCAGGAGCGGGTGGAAGTGCGCCTGGGAGAAGGCCTTGCGCCCCTGCAGCCGGGGGAAGTAGACACAGTAACCATGGCCGGCCTGGGCGCCCTGACCCAGCAGGGGATCCTGGAGGCGGGGCGGGAGGTGCGGCAGGAGTTAAAACGCCTGATCCTCCAGCCCCAGGGGGAAGCCGGGCCTTTGCGCCGCTATCTCGCCGCCACCGGCTGGTATTTATATAACGAAGATCTGGTTTACGAGGCTGGCCACTATTATATCATCCTGGCCGCCAGCCAGGGTACAAGCCCGACTTACAGCGACCTGGAGTGGAGGATAGGGCCCCTCCTGCTGCAGCGCCGTCACCCCCTGCTGCGGGATTATCTCCTGCACAAGATGGAAAAGCTAACAGCAGCCGTCCGGCAGCTGGCCGCCGGCCGGGGAGAGCGCGCGAAAGAAAGGCTCATGGATTTAAGCCGGCAGCTGGAAGAGATACGGGAGGTGCTAGCATGGTTGCCAGGTGCAGCGAAATCATAGCCGTTATGGAAGCCCTGGCCCCGCCGGAACTGGCGGCGGAATGGGATAACGTCGGCCTCATGCTGGGTTCGCCGGAAGCGGAAGTCCGCCGGATCCTGGTCTGCCTGGACGTTACCATGGCGGTAGCCGCGGAAGCTGCCGCCCGGGGGGCCAATCTCATCATCAGCCATCACCCCTTATTTTTTCGCCCCCTTAAATCCTTACGTTTTGACAAAGCCCCGGGCGATCTGGTCCGGCGCCTCATCCAGGACAACATCATGGTCTACTCGGCCCATACCAATTTAGACAGCGCCGATTTGGGCGTCAGCTATCACCTGGCGGTAAAGCTGGAACTGGAAGATATCCAGGTCCTCCTTCCCACCCGCCGGGAGAAGTATTATAAGCTGGTGACCTTTGTGCCGGAAGACCATGAAAAGGTCGTGCGGGAAGCCATTACCCGCGCCGGGGCCGGCTGGATCGGCAATTATTCCGACTGCACATTCCGGGTGGCCGGCACCGGTACCTTCCTGCCCCTGGCCGGCACCCGGCCCTATATAGGCCAGGAAGGGGAGGTTACAGAGGTCAAAGAATACCGCCTGGAGACCATTGTCCCCACCGGCAGGCTGAAAGAAGTCCTCCAGGCCCTGCTGCAGGCCCACCCTTACGAGGAAGTAGCTTACGACATCTACCCCCTGGCCAACGAAGGCCCGGCTTCAGGTATCGGCCGCCTGGGGGTTTTATCCCAGGCCGTGCCCCTGCAGGAATTTGCCCTGCAGGTGAAGGAAACCCTGGGGGCGGCCCGGGTCAACGTGGTGGGGGACAGGGAACGCAAGGTAAAGAAGGTGGCCGTCTGCGGCGGTGCCGGCAGCGATGTCATGACCACCGCCCGGGCTGCCGGGGCCGACGTTCTGGTCACCGGGGATTTAAAGTTCCACGAAGCCCGGGCCGCCGAGAGTTTAGGCCTGGCAGTAATCGACGCCGGCCACTTTGCCACCGAGAGGCTGATCGTCCCGGCCCTGGTGACCTACCTGCAGGACCAATTGCAGGAGCGGGAAGTGATGGTCCTGGCCTCCCAGAAAGAGCAGGAACCGTGGTACGTACTCTAAATAAACATGGGGATTACCCGTCCTCCTTGACAGATTGCTATAAAGGGTGTTATATTTAAATCCGCTGAAGAAAAGTGGATAAGTGCTTTTGAGTAAACCGGATGGTCGCGGGCGATAAGCGCCTGGCGCGCCTATCGCCTGAGGAAAGTCCGAGCTCCGCAGGGCAGGGTGCTGGATAACGTCCAGTGGAGGCGACTCCAAGGAAAGTGCCACAGAAACAGACCGCCCAGCACTCAACTCGACAGTTGGACCTCTTTCACTATAAGCGAACCTGATGTTTTAAATTCAGGTTTGTATATAAAAGTTTTCATCTGTCGAGTTGAGTGCTGGGCAAGGGTGGAAAGGTGAGGTAAGAGCTCACCAGCGGTTAGGCGACTAACCGGCTCGGTAAACCCCACCTGGAGCAAGACCGAATAGGGGGACAAAAGGGGTGGCCCGCCCCGTCCCCGGGTAAGGTCGCTGGAGGCGCCAGGCAACTGGCGTCCTAGATAGATGACCATCCAAGACAGAACTCGGCTTACAGGTTTACTCAAAAGACCTTTTACTGGACTTATGGGTTATCACCTCTTCTTAGGGGTCACATTTTTAGACCCAGGAAGAGGTGATAATCTTTTTTAACGGGCTGTAATAAAAAACTCCCTCAGATAATCATAATAACAGGAACGCATTCTAAAGCCAAAGCCGGTTTAAAGGAGCAAGAGCCTTCTATCTGGCTGTAACTATTATCAGTGGAGCGGATTAATCAATTTTTCGGCCAAAATAATACATATGGGTTATTCTGGGTATACTATAATTAAATTTATAGTTCTATAGGAGAAAAGGGTATGGTTATCTGACAAAGGTTTTGTAAGCGTAAAATACCCCCCACCTATTATCTAAGGTGGGGCAAAAACAAGCTTAACTATTCATACGGCAAACAGGAGGCAGAGTTTCAGACATTCCACCCTGCAGGCACCTGATGGAAAAAAGAAGACATATTACTATCATCCTATAGAAAAAAATTCCGCCAGCAGATAAAAAATAATCTTCTCAAGAAGGCTGCAGTCCTGGGAATAAACTTGCCGCCGGATATACCCCTAGAATTACATAACGTAAAGGGGAGCGACATGAAAGTAGTTTATTATAAGGATACAGTAATCAAAGGCTGGTTGGGTAAATATATGCTAACAGGTGATCTGCAGTTAATTCGCCTGGTCTTTAGTGTGGGTATCGGCGCCAAAAATTCCCAGGGTTTTGGTATGCTGGAACCTGTAATTTAAGCAGGAAAAATGTCGTCGACCTTGAATAATGTAAAAATCCCTGGGGATCGACGACAGTGAAGATATCAAAAAATCCTTGAATTTACTGTATCCTTTACTTTAGATTAAGTTTTTGCTGGAAATATGCTATAATAAAAAAGCAGCCAAACTAGTATATAAATGGGTTCGCAGCCTACCTATGAGGAATTGAAACGGCGGACCAGGAAGCGGACGGCGTCCGCGGCCGATCGTTCGCAGCCTACCTATGAGGAATTGAAACAAACTCCCTGTCGGCCTGACCTACCGGAAATTACTTGTTCGCAGCCTACCTATGAGGAATTGAAACAAAGATAAGATTCCTTCTCTGGCATTTTGCAGTTGGTTCGCAGCCTACCTATGAGGAATTGAAACTCCTGGCCCTGGTCCTGGCGATGGGGGTGGCCCTGATGTTCGCAGCCTACCTATGAGGAATTGAAACCCGCTACAAAACGGGCCACCCACTGCCGTCCTGAAGGTTCGCAGCCTACCTATGAGGAATTGAAACACAGTATGGAAGAACTAATAAGGACGGCAAAAGTGTGTTCGCAGCCTACCTATGAGGAATTGAAACAGGTAATGGCAGCATTATCCGCGCTGCCGGTCAGGGTTCGCAGCCTACCTATGAGGAATTGAAACTAGGGTCGCAGGAGAGCAGCTACTGTAGGCGGTATGTGTTCGCAGCCTACCTATGAGGAATTGAAACCTTGATACTCCCACTTGTTGTAGAATAGAGAACGGGGTTCGCAGCCTACCTATGAGGAATTGAAACCAAGGCGAGGAAGGCACTGACTGGGAACCGAGCAGGCTTGTTCGCAGCCTACCTATGAGGAATTGAAACGAGGTTCCTGCTGTGCTGGCAACGCCGTCATCTATAGTTCGCAGCCTACCTATGAGGAATTGAAACATAACATATTACCACAGTTTTCTCCAAAGAAGTGTGTTCGCAGCCTACCTATGAGGAATTGAAACCTCCTCGCTCATGATAATTACCTCGGTTCTCTCTTCCCCGTTCGCAGCCTACCTATGAGGAATTGAAACGTAAGTAAAGTCAAAGACGTATAAGCCATTAGGCAAGTTCGCAGCCTACCTATGAGGAATTGAAACACCGCTGATTTGAGGTTGTTCCCCGCCTCCTTGAGGTTCGCAGCCTACCTATGAGGAATTGAAACTCGTCCTCCCAGACTACACCGTTGAGGCCGTCCAAGTTCGCAGCCTACCTATGAGGAATTGAAACAATACTCATTCAAAAGAATACTAACCGCCATCCGATCGTTCGCAGCCTACCTATGAGGAATTGAAACGTGGCCGCCAGTTTATTGCCAACCCATACTTGACCCGTTCGCAGCCTACCTATGAGGAATTGAAACCAATAGAGCAGGCTATTCCTTACTGTAAACGTGACGTTCGCAGCCTACCTATGAGGAATTGAAACCTGTGCCATAGCTGATAACATAGCCTGTTCTTGTTCGTTCGCAGCCTACCTATGAGGAATTGAAACCCATTTTTTCCCAATTTGCCCATTTTTCATCTTCGGTTCGCAGCCTACCTATGAGGAATTGAAACTATCTTTACAACCGGACCCGGCTTAACGCCGATGCTTGTTCGCAGCCTACCTATGAGGAATTGAAACCCGGCGGGAGCAAACAATATAGGCAAGGTAGACGTGAGTTCGCAGCCTACCTATGAGGAATTGAAACACCTATATGCTTCATGCACAATAGTCGCCCATTTATTTAGTTCGCAGCCTACCTATGAGGAATTGAAACACTTGCTCTCTGCATATCCAGGCCGCGTCACCTCGGGTTCGCAGCCTACCTATGAGGAATTGAAACGACTCATTTCACCTGTATATTCTTCCTCCATTTCCACGTTCGCAGCCTACCTATGAGGAATTGAAACCGGTATTCGCCTTTAAGGTTATCGTCCTTTCTACCCGTTCGCAGCCTACCTATGAGGAATTGAAACGGGGCGTAGTGAAAAGAGTATATGCATGGAATATACGTTCGCAGCCTACCTATGAGGAATTGAAACGACCGGATGCTCATTCACCTTAATTACGCGTCCCGGCTGTTCGCAGCCTACCTATGAGGAATTGAAACACGAAACCGGAAAAAATAATTTATTACCGCATCATGAGTTCGCAGCCTACCTATGAGGAATTGAAACCAGCCTTCATTAGAAAGGAGGACCTGGCAAATATGCGTTCGCAGCCTACCTATGAGGAATTGAAACACAGTTGGATAATACGGTCTGTCTATTCCTACTACATAGTTCGCAGCCTACCTATGAGGAATTGAAACTCAAGTAAAATGCCTTGACAGGTTTGGTGCATCAGTAAGTTCGCAGCCTACCTATGAGGAATTGAAACAAATAAGGCCCTTCCTAAATCATCATCCGTTACCTCGTTCGCAGCCTACCTATGAGGAATTGAAACATATGCGGCTGCGAGAGCATCTTCTTTATTGTATCCTGTTCGCAGCCTACCTATGAGGAATTGAAACAGCGTGTTTTATAAAGTCATATTTTGGATTATACCCGTTCGCAGCCTACCTATGAGGAATTGAAACCCTTAATGAATATAGCTTTATCGCTAAGGGCGATGGCGTTCGCAGCCTACCTATGAGGAATTGAAACTTTTAATTTTAATTTCCGGGCTATCTCTAATCTACGTTCGCAGCCTACCTATGAGGAATTGAAACGGATATTTATAATTTCTTGCACTTGTAAAACCTCCTTGTTCGCAGCCTACCTATGAGGAATTGAAACACATCATTCATATGGTATGGTATGATATATACAGAATAGTTCGCAGCCTACCTATGAGGAATTGAAACCATGCGTAGTCGCGCCAGCCGTCCTTGTGGATAAGGGGTTCGCAGCCTACCTATGAGGAATTGAAACAGGATATTTTTCAGGCAATCAGGAGAGATAATGCCAGGTTCGCAGCCTACCTATGAGGAATTGAAACCAGATAGCCGAATAGAGGCGGTTGCTAAGGCACTCTTATGTTCGCAGCCTACCTATGAGGAATTGAAACAGGTTTTCGGCGGCCTCGGGAGTGAGTTTTACTTCTGTTCGCAGCCTACCTATGAGGAATTGAAACCAAAAACCTGCCCGCCAGTTTTTTACTGCCATTACTCCGTTCGCAGCCTACCTATGAGGAATTGAAACCTCTCCGCACAACGATTTAAAAGGATCTGCTTCTTTAGTTTGCAGCCTACCTATGAGGAATTGAAACGAAGCAGAGAAGGTGCGGCGCATCATATCATCAAACTCGTTCGCAGCCTACCTATGAGGAATTGAAACCTGAGTAGCGACCCGGAAATATGGAAGAAGGGAATATACGTTCGCAGCCTACCTATGAGGAATTGAAACTCATGGCTTTCCTCCGCTTTCTTGCGTAGCTGTTCTAAGTTCGCAGCCTACCTATGAGGAATTGAAACTCGTCGTAGGTGGTGGCCAGGCGCTCGACAACCGTTGTTCGCAGCCTACCTATGAGGAATTGAAACACTCCTCACCGCCAACAACTATAGTGTTACGATAAAGTTCGCAGCCTACCTATGAGGAATTGAAACCCTCTACAGCAGTATATATCTGCTCGCTGCTATATCTCGTTCGCAGCCTACAACAAATAGCCACAGTACGCGAGCGCCTCATGAAAGAGCTTTATGGTGAGAACCAAAGTCCATTTAGTCAATAATCAGGTCCACAAATTTAAACTCCAGGGTGTCCACCAGGCCGCGGTTGGTCAGGCGCAGTTCCGGGAGGACCGGCAGAGAGAGGAGGGCCATGGTCATAAAAGGCGATACCAGGCAGCAGCCAAGCTCCTGCCAGGCCCGCTGGACGGCGGTAAGCTCTCCGGCTACTTCTTCCACCGGCCGGTCTGACATGAGCCCGGCGATGGGCAGAGGCAGGAGGGCCAGGATTTTGCCGTCCCGAACGGCTACCATACCGCCGCCGCATTGGGCCAGGGTATTACCGGCCAGGGCCATGTCGGCATCGTTCATGCCGACAATGAGGAGATTGTGACTGTCGTGGGCGACCGTGGAAGCGACGGCCCCGCCTTGAAAGCCGAAGCCCCGGACAAAGCCCAGGCCGATGCTGCCGTTACCGCCGTGGCGCTCAACAACGGCTACTTTAGCCAGGTCCCCGGTAGTGGAGGCCTGGAGCTGCCCGTCAGCAACCGGTACGGTGGTGGTGAGGTGGCGGGTAATGACATTAGCCTCGATAATTTCTATCACCCGGACCTGGACCTGGCTCTTGCCTGCTGGGGCCGGCAGGCGGAAGTGGGCGGCTGCCAGGGGTTCCTTTAAGTGGACCGAATGACGCACCCGGTCGGGATAAGTGACGGCGGGGAGGTCGATTAACAACCGGCCGCCGGCAGCCACTATCCGGCCGTCGACCATGACTTTATCCACCTCCACGCCGGCCAGGTCCTTCAGGAAGAGGATATCGGCACAGCGGCCGGGAGCAATGGCCCCCAGGTCCTGGGCGACACCAAAGCATTCGGCGGTATTAATAGTTACTGCCTGGATGGCCCGGACGGGATCAAGCCCCTCCTCTACAGCCCGCCGCACCACATGGTTTAAGTGCCCTGCCGAAAGCAGGGTTTCCGGGTGGGTATCATCGCTGACCAGGACGGCACGGCGGCTGTCGATTCTGCTTTCCGTCAGGCTTTTAATCGTGGCCTTAATATCGTGCCAGGCCGAACCTTCCCGCATCATGGCGTACATGCCCAGGCGCAGCCGGTTCAGGGCGTCTTCCCTGCAGGTAGATTCGTGGCAGGAGGAGATGCCAGCGGCAGTATAGGCGGCCAGGCCCTGGAAATCACCCGGCAGCGCGAAGTGGCCGGTAACGGGTTTGCCGGCCTTTAAGGTGGCCTCCAGCTCGCCGTGCACACCGGGATCGCCGGCCAGGACGCCGGGGAAGTTCATCATTTCTCCCAGGCCGCAGACGCCGGGCCACCCCATGGCGCTGGCTACTTCCGCCGGGCCGAAGGCGGCACCGGCGTCCTCGAAGCCCGGGGCGGCGGGGACACAGGAGGGCATGGTGGCAAAGACCTTTAAAGGAAGGTCCCGGCCTTCGTCCACCATTAACTTTACCCCTTCCAGCCCCAGGACATTGGCGATCTCATGGGGGTCCATGAATATCGCCGTTGTGCCGCCGGGAAGGACGGCGCGGGCAAACTGGGTTACCGTCACCATACTGCTTTCCACATGAACATGGCCGTCCATAAAACCGGGACAGAGGTAGTAACCGGAGGCATCGATTATTGTCGTTGCCGGGCCGATGCTCCGGCTGACATCGCCGACGCTGGCTATCCGGCCATCCTTAATGGCAATATCCCAGGGCAGGATCTCGCCCGTAAAGACATTGACGACTTTACCGTTTTTAATGACGGTATCGGCCGGGATTTTTCCGGTAGCTGCAGCCACCAGTTCCCGGGTAACTTCAGCCAGGGGACGCCGGGAAGAGAACACCGTATTCATCTCCTCTTTTTGGATAAAATTTGTTTTTAGTATAAAACTTTACTGGAGTAATGGCAATATTTTTCCCTCCCTTGCCTGGGCAAGGTCTATTTCCCTCCCGCTTCCAGTACCAGGCCTCAGCCCTGCCCGGAGAGGAGATTCGCCTTTGGAAGGAACGCCGTCCGGTGGATGACCCTTTCACCGTGAAGGTTCTCTGGGTGCTCGCAGCAGTCTTTGAAGGGTGTTGGTCGCTCATAAGTAGCCATTTAACTACGGTTTTCCGTCTATTGACATAAGAATCGCGGGAAGTTATAATAAAACCGCACTTGGGGGGTAAGCAAGGAAGCTTACAGGCAAAGGGGCCATCTATTCCAAGATAGATGGCTTTATTTTTGCCGTTACTAAGGAAAGTGAAGGCGGTTTCCCGGCACCCCTCCTTCAAAATTGGAACGGGCTGCCTGCGATAAAGGCGCAGCTGAAAAATTATTTTAAACCCCACCCTGGTTTAGCAGGAATAAAGATAAGTAAGTAGAATACATTAACACTAACATTAAAATTTTAACCATTATTAATGGGGAGTGGACGTGTGAATAATCAAACATCTAAATCGTGGCTTATACAAACATTAATCCTGCTAGGTGCTTTAGCAGGCGCCCTGCTGGTGGGCGCTGTGCTTCTGATTATAGCCGGGTCGGACCCCATAAAGGCTTACAGCGTTATGTTCGCCGGCCCCATCGGCAGCCAATTCGGCATCACGGAAACCCTGGTACGCGCTACTCCCTTGCTTTTAGTGGGGCTGGGTATAGTCATATCTTTCCGCAGCGGTATCCTCAACATCGGCGGGGAGGGGCAAATACTCGTTGGAGCTGTAACGGCCGCCGCCGTGGCCCTGGCCCTCCCCGACTGGCCTAAGGTTATCCTTTTACCCCTGGTTTTGCTGGCCGGCTGTGTGGCCGGCGGCATCTGGGGCGGCATCGCCGGCTGGTTAAAAGCCCGCCTGGCGGTAAACGAGATTTTGAGCACCGTCATGCTAAACCAAATCGCCCTGCAGCTCTACCTTTACCTGATAAGGGGACCGTTGATCGACCCCCAGGAGGTGGCCTATGGTACCGGCGTGCCGCAGACAGGCCTGGTGCCCAGGCAGGTTTGGCTGGCCCGTTTAATACCGGGTATGCGCTTGCATACGGGCTTTATCCTGGCGCTTGTCCTGGCCGTCCTGGTGTATATTTTTCTCTGGCGCACAACCATCGGCTACCGCATGCGGGCCGTCGGCGCGGGGCCAGAGGCCGCGCGTTACGGCGGCATCAGGGTAGAATTTTACCTTATTTTGGCTATCGCCCTGGCCGGCGCCCTGGCCGGCCTGGCAGGGGCGGTGGAAGTGCTGGGAGTCCACCATCGCGCCCTGGAGTCCCTTTCGGCCGGGTACGGGTTCAGCGGGATCGTAGCAGCCCTTTTCGGACGCCTCCATCCCCTGGGCACAATACCGGCCGCCATCCTGATAGGCGCCCTTATTTTAGGGGCCGACATGATGCAGCGGGCCGTTCACGTGCCGGCAGCCATAGTTATGGCCATCCAGGGCCTCGTCATCCTGTTTGTCGTATCCAGCGACCTCCTGCTGCGGAAACCCGAACTGCTGGCACGTATATTTACCCGCCATATTTTTCCCAGTTCCAAACAGGCAAAGGAGGAGGCAGGCACCGGATTATAATGGAAGACGTCATCAGTCAAGGACTAATAGTTGGCATACTGGCTACGGGGATTCGCCTGGCTACCCCCTTTTTACTGGCAGCCCTGGGGGAAATGTTTACCCAGCGCTCAGGAGTGTACAACCTCGGTATTGAAGGCATTATGCTCATGGGAGCCTTTATGGGATTTTTCGTAACCTGGCGCACCGGCAATATTTATCTCGGCATCCTGATCAGCTTAATCGTCGGCGCCCTTATGGGCCTGCTCATGGGTATAGTAAGCATAACTTTCAAGGCTGAACAGGGTATAAGCGGCATCGGTTTATACATGTTCGGCTGGGGGCTATCCGGGCTGCTCTTCCGGCTGTACGTAGGAGCCATAACCACCATTGAGGGTTTGCGGCCTGTCAAAATTCCCGGGCTGGGAGATATCCCCTATATTGGGACCATATTTTTCAACCACAACTGGCTTGTGTACCTGGCTTATATTCTGGTCCCCATATCCTGGATTGTACTCTATAAAACCACCTGGGGGCTGAAGGTCAGGGCAGTAGGTACCACCCCGGAAGCGGCCGATACCCTGGGTGTCAGCGTAGACGGCATCCGTTACCAGTGCCTGATCCTGGGGAGCATGCTGGCGGGCCTTGCAGGAGCCTATCTCACGGTGGGCCAGGCCAACATGTATGCCGACTATATAACTGCCGGCAGGGGGTTTATTGCCGTAGCCCTGGTTTACTTCGGCCGCTGGAGCCCCTTTGGCATCCTGGCCGGCTCGCTGCTTTTCAGCATGGCGGATTCCTTCCAGCAGTGGGTGCAGGTGCTGGGCATCAGCGTGCCCTACGAGCTGGCGGTAATCCTGCCGTATGTAATCACAATAATGGCCCTGGCTGTATCCTTCGGCCGCGTCTGGGCGCCTGCGGCCTTGGGCAGGCCCTACGAACGCGGGACCCGGGGGTAAAAGCATTATTTTAGCTTGGTAATAAGAAGGGGGATTTATGGCATGAAGAAATGGAAGCGAATCTTAACTATCCTGGCGGCTGTCGTGCTGCTGGCCGCGCTGTCCGCCTGCGGCAACAAATCGGCAGTCGACACGGCGAAAGAAGGGCAGGAAAAGAATCCGGAGAAGGTGCGCATCGCCCTGGTCCTGCCCAGCACGGTGGACGATATGGCCTGGAGCCAGTCTATGTATGAAGGCCTGAAAGCTGTGCAGGAAAAAATGGGTAAAGATAAGGTGGAGATTGCCGTGAGCGAAAGGCTGGGCAACGCCGTCGACGCCGGGGCGGCCATACGCCAGTATGCCAGCCAGGGGTATGACATTGTGATCGCCCACGGCGCCCAGTACCAGAGCGTGCTGCAGGAGATCGCGGCCGATTTTCCCAAGACCACCTTTGCCTACGGCACCGGATACCAGACGGCACCCAACATCTTTGCCTACGATCCCCAGGCCCAGGAAGGCGGGTATCTGCTGGGGATACTGGCGGCCAAGATGACCAAATCCGGGATTACGGGAATTGTCGGCCCGGTAGAATCCGGGGATGCCATCAAGTACAACTACGGTTTCCAGCAGGGCGTGGCGGCCGCCAAACCTGAAGTCAAAGTCCGCATCGCCTACACCGGTTCCTTTAACGATATCGTAGGCGCGGGAGAACTGGCCAAGGTGCATATGGATGCCGGCGCGGATATTCTGACGGGTTCTTCCCAGCAGGCCGTGGGCGCCATCCGGGCGGTGGCCGGGCGCAGCGGCAAGTACTGGCTGTCCACCGATATGGATCAATCCAGCATAGCCCCTGATACGGTCCTGGCCGCCCAGGTTTATCAATGGGAAAAGGTAGTCACCAAAATGATAGATTTAAGGCAGCAGGGGGTTCTGGGCGGCCAGCACCTGGTGCTGTCCATCGCCGACGGCACTTTAGAGCTTAAATATAACCCCAAGCTGGCCGATAAGATACCGCAGGAAGCCAAAGACGCCGTGGAAAAAGCCCGGCAGGCCATTGCCAGCGGCAGCCTGAAAATAGAGCTTCCCAAGGAACAGCCCAAGAAGGAAGAACAGCAGAAAAAGTAAAGGGGAAACCGGATGGCAGGAGAAATCAGGCATCTGGCAATGCGCGGGATTACCAAAAGGTTTCCCGGGGTACTGGCCAACGATCATGTCGACCTGGAAATACGAGCCGGGGAGGTACTGGCCCTTTTAGGGGAGAATGGGGCCGGCAAGAGCACCTTGATGAGCATCCTTTACGGCCTTTACCAGCCGGATGAGGGCGAAATCCTGGTCAACGGCCGGCCGGTAAAGATAACTTCTCCCCGGGTGGCCCTGGAGCTCGGCATCGGGATGGTGCACCAGCATTTTATGCTGGTGCCCACCCTTACGGTGGCCGAAAACGTGGCCCTGGGCCTGCCGTCTCCTAAAGGGGCTTTCCTGGATCTCAAGGCGGTCAGCCGAAAGATCAAGGAAATTTCCAACACCTACGGCCTGGCCGTCAACCCGGACGCTTACGTCTGGCAGCTGAGTGTAGGCGAACAGCAGCGGGTGGAGATAGTCAAGGTGCTTTACCGCGGGGCCAGCCTGCTCATATTGGACGAACCCACTGCTGTCCTTACCCCGCAAGAAGCCGGCGAATTAATCGCGCTGCTGAAAAATATGGCCAGGCAGGGGCGGCCGGTAGTATTTATCAGCCATAAGTTAAATGAAGTCATGGCCGTCAGCGATAGAGTAACGGTGCTGCGGGACGGCAGGGTAGCAGCCGTGCGGAAGACTTGTGCAACCTCGCCCCAGGAGCTGGCCCGGCTCATGGTAGGACGGGATATGACTCCTCCGGCAGCCAGGAAGCGGCGTCCTCCGGGGAAAACCGTCCTGGAGCTTAAGGAAGTCTGGGCCAACGGCGATAAAGGGACTCCGGCCCTGCGGGGGATATTTTTAGAAGTCAGGCAGGGAGAAATCCTGGGCCTGGCGGGGGTCTCCGGTAACGGGCAAAAGGAACTGGCGGAAGTTATAAGCGGCCTGAGAAAAGCAACTAAAGGCCGGATCCTTTTGGACGGGAAGGATATCACCAATTGGCCTCCGGAGAAGATTATCAAGCAGGGGCTGGGATATATCCCTGAGGATAGAATGCATGTAGGTACCATACCTTCCTTTGCCGTGTGGGAAAACCTGATCCTCAAAGACCACTGCCGGCCGCCTTATGCCAAAGGGATTTTCCTGCATAACCAGGGTATAAGATCGCGGGCCGCTGCGCTGGTGGAGAGCTTTGGCGTCAAAACCCCCGGCCTGGATACCCCGACCGGCCGCCTTTCCGGGGGTAATATCCAGCGGGTAATCTTGGCGCGAGAGATTACGCGTAATCCTTCCGTACTGGTGGCGGCCTATCCCGCCCGGGGGCTGGATATAGGAGCTACCGAATACGTCCGCCTGAAGCTCATGGAAGCCAGGGACAAGGGAATGGGGGTACTCCTCATTTCTGAGGACCTGGAAGAAATTATGACCTTATCCGACCGCATTGCCGTAATATATGAGGGACAGCTCATGAGGGTCATGGACGCGGGAGACGCCGACGAACGCTCATTAGGGCTCCTTATGGCCGGCATCCGGCAGGAGGCTTCTTAAGTTTTCGCTTGCGGCGAACCTTAAACGCGGTGTAAGGGCCCAAGCGGGTTTCAGGCTGTTGGCCAGGCAACAGGTCGACAGCCTTTCTTTTACGCCGTCTTATCCCCTTGCCGGCCACAGGCATCCTTAATTAACGCTTCGCCGGATAATCTCGTACATCTGCTTGATAAAACCGTCAACCTCGTTCTTCAAACGCTGGTCCACTTCGGGCAACCTGTTGAGCAGCGGTTCCAGCCTTTCCGGTATTAAATTAAAACCATAGATATTGCGAACCAGGTGCCGGAATTTACGGTATTCATCAAGTAAAGCAAAAGTCGTCCGGGTGATTACGGCCGGCCTGATACCGTTTATATCCAGCTTCATCTGCCGGAGCAAATCCTTATGCCATTCCTGACCGGAGGGCAGGCTGCCGTCTACCGCCTTAGCGATTTCCTCAAACATATTTTCAATACCGGTATAGTAGTCAAGTAGGACCGAAGCCAGGGCTCGCAAAGTAAACTCATCCGCCTGCCGTAGGCTTATCTCCTGCTGTGGTGTGGCCCAGAATCCCCTGGCCTGTAAGGTTTTCTTTAGCCGCTCCAGGTTTTCTTTTTCTTCATTAAGCCTTGCCTCCAGGATGAGCAGATCCCGCAATTTCATGCCAATTTCACCCCCTTTTCAGCAACTTTCCGGCGCAGGGATTCCGGTGCCTCTTCCTCGCAGAGCAGGTTCAACTCGAAAGGACCGGCTATGTTTTCAGCCTGAACCTGCATTTGCCAGTAGTGTTCCTTATCTTTAAAACCCCGTATCAGCATGTCAATATCGGAATGGCTGTTAAAGCCGCCCCAGGCAAGAGAGCCGAATAAATATACCTCGTCAACACCATACTTTTCCTTAAGCCATTTAGCCACGGCCCGGGCCCTGGCCTGGGCTTCCGCCTGCCGCTGACTGGCCAATAACTGATCCTCGGCCATAACCATCCGGCGCATAGACATAAAATCAATGGGCTCCATGTTGCCCTCACCACCCTGGATTATATTCCATACTCCTCAGCTCTAACTATACCCTGAATCCGCGATAACAACAAGACATTTCCTTGGACCGATGATGAGGCTGGGGAAAAGTAGGGTTCGTTTATTAAATGGAGATCGCCCCTAACAATTCTTAGAAATTTTTAAGGTTTGACCACCGGCTTCCTGCTATAATTGGAAATTAGATATACCGGCAGCGCGGCAGCAGGAGAGGAGATTGACATGACAGCAGGTGCAGTCCCTGTAGCGCCCCCCCGTCCCAAAAAGCTCAAGTGGCTGCTGGGGGTTTGTTTATTTTTGCTTCTGGGCGGCGCCTTTCTGTGGTGGCAGCACGGGCGCCGGGTGCAGGTGACATACATAACATTGCCCGCCAGTCAGGGCAGCATCGTCAACACCATCAACGCCACCGGCACCATCGAGCCGGTCAAGAGCGTGAACCTGGGCTTTAAAAACAGCGGCATCATCAAAGCCATCTACGTCAAGCCCGGAGACGTCGTGAAAGCGGGCCAGGTCCTGGCCAGCCAGGACACCACCGACCTGGAGGCGCAGCTGGCCCAGGCCCGGGCCAATCTCAATAGCGCCCTGGCCAACCTGCAGGAACTCGAAGCCGGCCCCCTGCCCACGGACATCGCCCAGGCGGAGGCCAACGTGGAAGCCGCCCGGGCGGCATATAACAACGCCCAGGCCACGGTAGAGCGCAATCAGGCCCTGTACGAGGCCGGGGCGCTGTCCAAAGCAGAGCTGGACAGCGCCATCACCAACCGCGATTCCGCCGCCGCCAAGCTGCGCCAGGCTGAGGCGGCCCTGGAAGCTTTGAAGAACGGCAGCCGGCCGGAAGACATCGCCGCGGCGCGGGCGCAGGTGGAGGCCGCCCGGGTGCAGGTGACCCTGGCCCAGAGTAACCTTGACAGCGCCCAGCTCCGCGCCCCCTGGGACGGCATCGTCAGTGCCGTCAACGGCGAGGTGGGCTACCGCGTGGGCAGCAGCACGGACAACACCAGCTCCAGTTTTATTACCATGATTACCCCGGCCCTGCAGCTGCGGGCCCAGGTGAACGAGGCCGACATCAACAAAGTAAAGATCGGCCAGAAGGTAACCTTCACCGTCAACGCCGTGCCCGGCCGGGAGATGTCCGGGCAGGTGGCCTGGATCGCCCCCCAGGCCGAGACCGTATCCAACGTCCAACTCTATGACGTGGTTATATCCATAGACGAGGGTCTGCCCCTGAAGGCCGGCATGACGGCCAGCGTCAACATCATCATCGCCCGCAAGGACAACGTCCTCACCGTGCCCAGGGCGGCCCTATCTTTTGCCAGCAGCTACCAGAACAGCAGCAGTAAAAACGGCAGCCCTGCCAACAGCACAGCGGCGGGTAGCTTTGGCAGCGCGGCAGGCCAGCGCGGCGGGCAGGGAGGCACATCTTCCGGCGTCGGTACCGGTACGGGGAAGAGCGAGGTAAGCGCTGAAGAACCCGGCGCCAGCCGGGCCCTTGTGCTGGTCCTGGAAAACGGCCGCCCGGTACCCCGCCAGATCGTCACCGGCCTGAGCGACGAGAGCAGCGTGGAAGTCGTGAGCGGGCTGCAGCCCGGCGAGGCGGTAATCATCGGCACCAGCACATCCGCCAGATCGTCCACCGGCACCCAGACCAGGTCGTTCTTCGGCCCCGCACCCATGCAGAACCGGCAGCCGGCCCGGACGACCCAGGGGAGGTAACCGGCGTGGGCGCGCCAGTAATCCAGCTGCAGGGGGTAACCAGGATCTACGCCAACGGTGAAAACCGCGTGCACGCCCTGCGGGGGATCGATTTAGAAATCGCCGCCGGGGAGATGGTAGCCGTCATGGGCGCCTCCGGGTCAGGCAAATCCACCCTCATGCACATCCTGGGCTGCCTGGACAAACCCACCAGCGGACGCTACCTGCTCCACGGCCAGGACGTCACCAGGCTGGCACCGGACCAGCTGGCCTACATCCGCAATCGGCAGATTGGTTTCGTCTTCCAGAGCTTCAACCTCATCGGCAACATGACGGCCTGGGAAAACGTCGCCCTGCCCCTAATCTACGCCGGCGTCCCCCGGCGAGAAATGCAGGCCAGGGCACTTACCGCCCTGCGGCAGGTAGGGCTGGAAGGGAGAGAAAACCACCTGCCGTCCCAGCTGTCCGGAGGCCAGCAGCAGCGGGTAGCCATCGCCCGCGCCCTGGTGAACGATCCGGCCATCATCCTGGCCGACGAGCCCACCGGCGCGCTAGATACCCGGACGAGCGTCGAGGTGATGGCCATTTTCCAGCGCCTGCACCGCGAGCGCGGCCTGACGGTCGTCATCGTCACCCATGAGCCCGACATCGCCGCCTACTGCCGGCGGCTGGTACGAGTACGGGACGGCCTGATCGTCGCCGATGAGGTCATAGAACAGCCGCGGCAGGCGGAAAAAGAGCTGGCGGCAGTGCCGGCAGGGGAGGGGAAAGGATGAATCTCAGGGCGGCGCTGGCCGTAGCCTGGCGCGGGCTGCTGGCCAACAAGATGCGCTCCTTACTGACCATGCTGGGCATCATCATCGGCGTAGCGGCAGTAATCGTCATGGTCAGCATCGGCCAGGGGGCAACGGCCCAGGTAACAGAAAGGATAGCCCGCATGGGTTCCAACATATTGATGGTGCGGCCGGGGCTGGGGTTTGGACCGGTGCGCGGCGCCGCCGGGATCGAAAGCCTTACCCTGGACGACGCCACGGCCATAGCCGGCCTGCCGCTGGTGCAGAACGTCGCCCCGGAACTCAACCAGCAGGTGACGGCCGCCGCCGGCAGCCAGACCTGGAGCACCACCGTCAAAGGCACCAGCGCTTCTTACCCGGAAATAAGAAACCTGGAGACAGCAGTCGGCTCCTTTTTCACCCCCGAAGACACCGAACGAGCCGCCCTGGTAGCCGTGTTAGGGCCGACAGTAGAGGCAAACCTCTTTCCAGACGACAGCAGCGCCGTCGGCCGGACCATCACCCTCAATAATCTAAGATTTACCGTAATCGGTGTGCTGGCGGAGCAGGGCGGCGGCATGGGAGGCCAGGATCAGGACGACATGATCTACATTCCCATCACCACCGCCCAGCAGCGCTTCACCGGCAGGCAGAACGTCCAGGTCATCAACGTCCAGGCCCGGGATGCCGCAAGCCTCAATACGGTGCAGGAAGAAATCGCTGCCCTGCTGCGGCAGCGGCACCGCCTCAGTAGCCAGCAGGAAGACGACTTCAATATCCAGAACATGACGGCCATCATGGAGACGGTAGCCGACACCACCAAAACCATGACCCTGCTGCTGGCCGGCGTGGCGGCGGTATCCCTGCTGGTGGGCGGCATCGGCATCATGAACATCATGCTGGTGTCCGTCACCGAGCGCACCCGGGAGATCGGCATCCGCATGGCCGTCGGTGCCACCAGCGGGGCCATCCTCACCCAGTTTCTCATCGAAGCCCTGGTATTGAGCCTGGCCGGCGGCGTGATCGGGATGCTGGCCGGCCTCGCCGGCAGCCGCCTGGTAGCCGTTCTGGCCGGCTGGCCGGCAGTCATCGCCCCAGCCTCCATCCTGCTGGCCATCGGTTTTTCGGCCCTGGTGGGGATATTCTTCGGCTACTACCCGGCCCGCAAAGCCGCAACTTCCAACCCCATCGAAGCCCTGCGGTACGAGTAGACTTAAAAAGCCCCCTGCAGTCACAGGGGGCTCAATTTATCTTCCCGGCGGAGGATTATGACGTCACCCTTGCGATCGATGAGCTGTGCGGCGACAGTACTGCCGCCTGGCTCTACCAGCAGGTAGCAGCTGTTTTTTTCACGGCAGACAGTACCGCGGGCGGAAAGTTTACAAAAGGTTTCCCGGCGGCGCTGGAGGGCAAAAATCGAAATTTTAACAGAAGGATTTTCCAAATGAGGAAAGAATATTTTAAATAAATCTCTTAAAGGAGGTTTTTTATGATCAAAAAGTATTTTTTCCTCGTGTTTGCGTTGTTCTTCTTTATAGCCCTGGGTGGGGCAAATGCGGTAGCGGCAGACATCGATGCCAGACCGCTTGTAGTCCAGGGAGCGATGGATCTGGAGATACAAGAACTGGTGAAAGCATTGGATAACCCCAAAGAAATAACCTTTGGCAGCTGGACTTTTTGGCAAGGAACGATTGACAATCTTCCAGTTGTTGTTTCCCGTACTGAAGTAGGTATTACTAACGCTGCCGCCGCTACGCTCTTGGCTATTGAGAAATTTCATCCTTGGGCTATAATCAACCAGGGAACATCAGGGGGCCACGACCCTTCTTTACACCGTTTTGATATTGTCTTAGGAGAAAAGGCCATTAATTACGGAAAGTTCAAGTCTAACCACCGGGATTATGGGCAGGGCACTAATCCTCTGGAGTGGATACCAGAAGATGTAAAATTGAATTTGGATGGCAAGAGGATAAGTTTTCACGGTTTTGAGGGCGACCAGGAATTATTGAAGATAGCCGAAAGTGTAGCCAGTAGCTATCAATACGGTCGGGTTGTCAGGGGAGTAATTGGCACTGCAGATGAATGGAACCGGGAACTAGATCGTATAAAATGGGCGCATGAACGACTTGGTACTTCAGTAGAAGAAATGGAAACAGCATCGGCGGCTCAAGTTGCCCGGGCATACAATATACCTTTTCTTGGTATTCGCATCTTATCCAATAGCGAACCCCAAAATGAAAACTGGGATCCCAAGGCAGGGGCCTATTGCCAGGAATATGTCTTGCAAGTGATTAAAGCCATAGCAAAAACAAAGAATTTGCAGGATTTAACACCTAACTTCAAAGTTTTCATTGACGGTTCTGAGGTTAATTTAAAACATACTCCCTTTGCCATTAATGACGTTGTATACCTGCCTGTCAGAGAAGTTTTCACCAGAATGGGCGGAACAGTCGCTTGGGATAATGAACAACGCTTAGCTTGGGTTAAATTAAAAGATAAAGATATAGTTATTAAAGCAACGAGTGAGGGCTTGTTGCGAGATAGCATCCTATATATGCCGGTTCCCATGATAGCTCAGTCAACTGATTACCATTTAATACTTAATGACTATGAAGTACGCCTTTACCGTTAAAAAAGAAGCACAAAGGTAATCACCCCCCCTGCATTGAGGGGGGTGATTTTTGCCGAAAAGGGCTTATACCGGGCGCTAAGGATGGTTAATAAAACATGAAAATGAAAAAGGGTATATGAGCCCAGGACAACTATTTAGCTAGTGAAATAAAAGATTAAGCTTCACTTATTGAAAGCTCCATTAAAATCAAAAAGGCGATACTGGTGATCTGGTTAACCAATTCCTTATAAAACTTACGCTCCTGGCGCCATATTTTATTTTTTTCGATAAAGGCGTTTATCAGGTCCTCGACGGGGCCGACGATAATTATTGCCAGGGCAATATATAGCGGTATCCGGGAACGGCCACTTAATAATTTCGCGAAACATTCGATTACAACTATAGTCCCTAAGAGGTAAGAAAGAGAGCCGAGAATTTTGTTTATATCATCAGTCATATAAAATCACCTGGTATAATTTACCTCATACAGGTATATTATTCTTGACTATGTAAGAAGGTGTTAAACTAGCGGGGTGCTGCTAAAACTTAATAACAGATATAAGAGAATTACATAAGTTTTTACTTTAGCGTAGTCAAGGAGATGAAGGGATGAAGATAAGGATCTTTAGTTTTGCCCATATGCATGCCTACAGTTACGCCGGCGCCCTTACCCGCCTGCCTGGGTGGAGTTCGCTGGCCTAGCGGACGACGACGCCGGGCGGGGCCGCGCTGCCGCCGGGCAGTTTGGCACTCGTTACTTCCCTACGATTGACACCCTCCTAGAAACAGATATCGACGGGGTTATCATCTGTTCCGCCAATGCCGAACACGCCCGCCTGGCCCTGGACGAAGCAGCCCATGGCAAGCATATCCTATGCGACAAAGCCATTGCTACCACCGTCGAAGATGCCACCCGCATGATCGCTGCCTGCCGGGAAAACAAGGTGGGCATTGCCTTTCCCTGCCGCTTTCACCTGGCGGCGCGACGGCTGCGCCAGGAAATCCAGGCCGGTAAGCTGGGCCGGGTGGTAGCCATCCGCGCTGCCAATCACGGCTCGGTGTCGCCGGCAGGTTTTTAGACCGGGAAAAGGCCGGAGGCGCTGTCCAGCATGACGACGGCCAGAGACTTTTCCTTGCAGGACGGTATCATCGTCCTGCCGGACCGGTTAATCGCCGGCGGTACTTTAACGATCTTTTATCGTCGGCCGCCTGATCTACGTAAAGCCCGGGGTAAAAGAAAGATACAAAATGTTATATTGACTAGCCACGATGGGTACGATTTTTAACATCGCTCGGATAGCAGCGTTGCGCAGGTTATTTCCCCGGTAGATCCATAGCCGGGCGCGGTTCTGCCCAGGGTTTGGGCCAGGTCGTGAATGGCCGCCGTCAGGTCGTCGAGTTTTTTCTCCACCCTGACTAAGAGGTATATCCTTCTGATATTATTTTGGAAAGGCTACAGGGTAGATTGACTAAGAAAACGAGAGGAATACAAAGGAAAAAATACTGCAGACATTTTATTTGTATCTTAACGATTATATGAACTCCTGTAGCTAATTTTTATGGTTTGATATGACAAACATGCTCGGTTTCCGGTTGAAACAAAGAGATGATCAGAACCAGGCATCGTTATTCTAGGATACCTATCACGAACAAATGACTATGGATATCCCACTTATACTTTTGACAGCAACTTGAGGGGATATATTGGGTTCATGTGAACTCTAGCAGTAGAAAAATTCATATTGAGATGGTAAATCCTAAGGGATAGGTCTAACCATATCCCTTTTAGCTTTTTTTCTACCGCCCGGCGCGTTGTTGCCAGGCAGTTTTTTATTACCTTCCTGGCGATATGAACTAGCTGTAACCCTATCCCTTTAAAATGTAATAAAGGTGTTACCCCCATCTCTCAACGCTTCCTGTAATTCGTCTGGCAAAAACCGTATTATATCCACCAAATCCCGCATTATATCCTGAGAATGGATCGGATTCAGTATGTTGGTGATAAAATTTAGATAAAAAAGGGGGTGATTCCTTTGGGTATTGAAGTTTAATATGAAAAATCCCACAATATTTTGTAGTTAAGGAATTCTCATTAGCGCATCCCAGCACATTAGGATACCGTAATATTAATATAGCAAGGAGGTTGTTTTATGCTAAAACGTAAATTAATGTTTAGCTTGTTCACGGTTTTGGCATTACTTTTTACTGCAATATGTTCAGCCCATGCCACAGAAAAATCTTTAAAAGAGCCTCGTGATTTTAGGCAATATTTAGAGCAACAAATATCCCTAAGTAATAATGCTAAACAGAAAAATCTCTAGAAATGATACTGGAGATGCAGAAAGTTACAGAAGAACAAATAAGAAGAAGCGTTAAAAAAACCGAACCCTCGGAATTACAAGCAGATGATGTAGATGTTTATCTTGGTAGTGACTGTGATTTTTATGCTGCTGAAGGAGGAGGCCGTGGTGGTAGCGGATTATATAGTGTAGATTTTGATTTGAATAATAATCGCAATCTGGTAAAGGTGTGGTCGGTGATTAACAATTCATCAGGTTGGGCATGGACCGGTAAAGTTTTCAAAGTAAACGGGACAGGCTCACAAATTGCTAGCTTTTCTATAGAAGGATATTACTCTGCATATCTTAATTTTGCACCGGACACTGGGGCTGTTAGTATTGGAGGGGTAGATTTTAAATTATATGATCTAACTGAAGACAGAGAAGTTGCATCTAAAAGCATAGCAACTTTTATCCCTCCATTTGATGGTAGTGGTCAAACTTTTACAGAAAATTATTCCCGGCCAAATGTTTTTCAGGTTGAACTTAAAGCAGGTCATTACTATCGAGCTTATTTAATAACTCAAGGTTATACTGTTATAAATGGTATATTTACCTCTTATGATCTTTCTACTAATAAATATAGTGATTGGTATCGCATACAGATAGACTTTTAATGTTTAGCTTAAAAAATTAACTTATGAAGGAGGGGGTATTTATCCCCCTAATTTTTTAAAGAAAACATATTAGGTCTATTACCAAACTGGAAGGAACCTGTAATCGGGAGATCGAATCATGATGAGGATGGATAATTATTAAAGATAGATGATGAGCAAAAATGATGAGCCAGAAGTCCAATGAAGCAAGCTGTTTTACTATTCAACCTGAAAGAAGGGGGTACCTCTAACCACTTTTAAAGAGCAGTTAACAAAGGACCTCAGTTTCTCAGTTTCATCTATAAACTTACTCATTCGTACTATAGCTTCACGAAGGCTTGGAGTGTCAACGCTTGGAAATTACCAAGAACTAATGTAAAAATTTAAGATATAAGAGGTGAATTTAGTGGATATTTTTAGCATGCCACTTGTGTTTATAGGGATTTTAATCTGCCATAAATATAAATACAATAACCTTTATCGTTATGCCACAAGGTTTTTTATTTTACTTGCCGTTTCGCAAATATTTATTTTAGCTCCAAGTCTCCTATATTCAACTGAGCTTTCACTGAAAACTACTTTATTTATTATGAATGTTTTTCGTTACTCAGGCTATATTTTAATTATTATTGCCTATATAATGCTTGTTTTGGGTTTCTGGTGCTATAAAAACAATAGAGGCGATAAATCATGATATTATTAGTATATATTATAATCTCTATTATAGCCATTACAGGAATGTATGTTTGCTATGCGCAGATTAAAAAGGACTTGATTTTTTGTTATGGAATATGGTTTTTTGCTCTGGTTGTATTTTATTACCTTATTAAGATAACTATACACTTTATCCCATTAAATTTATTTCTTAGAGGGGTAGGTATGTCTTATACTAATATTGGTATGGTGATATCAGGGATTCAAATTTTTAATAGCTTAATCTTATTTACAGCCTTTATAATCCTTATTGTTGGTTTTTCTCGATGTAAAAACTCCCTGTAGTGAACTCCCCCTAACCCGGGGTTAGGGTAGTATCCTGCATAGCAGCCTGGAGGAGGGCATATGATCTGATAGCCTGATGGCTGCTCCGGAAAAGCATTTCAAGCATAAGTTAAATGTTAGCTAAAACACGTTCTTTATTGCTACCGCCCGGCGCGTTGTTGCCAGGCGGTTTTTTATTACCTTCCTGGCGATATGAACTAGCTGCGGAATGCCTATCTATGACAGGGAAATTTAGGTTTATGGCGAATAATGACATAAAAAACAGTATAGAGAAAACCGGTCAGAACGCGCTTTTTATTGACTACATAGCCTATATCCCTTTGTAGTATATGCAGGTGCGGTTGGTCTAAAAGTTCCGCCTGCCTCTTTACTGAGATTTCGGGGTGATGACGCTCCACCATTTCACGTCTTTTGACGGCGCTCGTTGAGTTCGGCAGATTTTTTTCAACCAATTGACCTCTATGGTCAACTGGCCTATTTGCTTGATCAGTTCCTCCTTCTCGGCTTCATACTGCTTTCTCATCTTTTCCAGTTCGCTGGCGCCGCGGGTGAAAAGGGAAGGGAGGTTCTCTATGGCCTCAGCCTTCCATCGGTGTAGCTGGGTGGGGTGGACTTCGTATTGAGCAGCGATCTCGGCTACTGTCTTCTCCCCACGGAGCATTTCCAACACGATGTTTGCTTTTTGTTCAGCTGTAAATTTTTTTCTCTTTTCCATGTCACCATTATAGCTTAATTTTTTTGTTTTTGTGTCTTAACCTATGGGTCCATTATA